>JBAWDI010000817.1:0-12619 GCA_049590695.1 Bryobacteraceae bacterium | reverse complement strand
TGGCTCCCGAAAGGGATGAACTGAGATTAAAGCTGCCGTTTCCTGCTGTAATGCCCACCGCCGAAGAACCGTTCGGGGTAACACCAGAAGCCAGGACGGGGAGGGTTAATGTCCCTGAAAACCTCGCATATGTGGCGGTGTCGCCGTTGCCGCTGGTATCGGTCCAAACACCGGTGACCGGGTTGTAATTGGCAGCTTGCAATTGCAGCGAAAGCGTTTGGGCACTGGCGGACAGGCCACCGGCCATGATCATGCCGGCGACGGCAACGCATTGAATAGCGATGGGTAGTTTCTTCATAGATTTTTTATCGGTGACGGTTGACTGCAATCATTCACAGCCTTTGGCCGTGATCTGTTTCTATTGTGACCGTATCTTCACAAAAAACACGAAACGTGTAAATCGCCAGATGATGTAGCCGTGCCATCACCGAAATAGGGGATGTTCCCATTTCGACCATGAAACCACGCCATGCTGACAGCATAACTGGATTTGACGCAAAAAACTCGGAAATGCAGGGTTGTAGAGGGGTTTTGGCGCTGACAATTTGGTTCCCGCCGTCCGAATTCACGGGTAGGCGGCACGAAAAAAAGCACTACCGTTGGCCAGACCGATGGGCAAAACAAACTGATTGGTGAGCGCGGAGCCAAGCACTTCGGTCCAATTGGTGCCAAGCCCAACATTCAGGGGGTTGGTCTGCATCTGCAATTCCCAACCCGCGTGGTCGGGCGGCCAGAGCAGTCGAATCTGTCCGCCGGCCACTTGGCACGTAAAATGGGGCGGCGACAAGGACGGCGCCAGCGCCAACCGCACGTTGTCTATGAAAACCGTGTTGTCACCTCCGTTGGTATTGGTGCCGACAAAAGCAATCGTATGGCTGCTGGTCGCCGAGGCGGTGAAAGTTGCGCGATAGTCCACATAGCTCTGCGCCGATTCCGGCGGCGCATAAGCGCCGATGGTCGTCCCGTCCAAACGCAACTGCCACGTCTGGCCAGCCTGCTGACCGTAAATATTGTTCCGCTGGGCGGCGGAGAAGGCGACCTGATAAATCGCGCCAGTGATCAATCCGGTCACCGTTTGTGAAATCGTGGCGGTGCCTTGCAGAAACGCCACCTGGACGCCTTGCGGCGCGCTCGAATTGCCGCTGGTAAAGGCGCTGCCATTGGCGCTGATGCCGGAACCGGTGGAGCCGGACTGGGCGGTGAACTTCCAGCTTCCCCCGGACGGGTTATATTCATACGTGCTGATGCTCGGCGTTTCGAAGCCAGGGTTGGAAATGATACCTGAAAGCTGGGGCCACTGCGGTGTTGCATTTACTTCCGAAGAATTGGCGCTCTCGATGCCATCGCTGACGGCCGAGACAACATAATAATATGTTGTGTTATTGGTCACCGCCATATCGGTAAGATTTGTGCCAGAGACACCTCCTGCCACGGTGACATAACCACCGCCGCTGGTGGTGGAACGTTTCACATTGTAACCGGACGCGCTCGCCATGGAATTCCAACTCAATGCCACCTGTCCATTGCCGGCGGAAGCCTTCAGCCCGGTTGGCGTTGACAGGACGTTCCAGACAAATTGATAGCTGCCTGAACCCACCGTCCAAATTTGGAAGGTCTGCGAACCGGTTCCTTGCACGTGGTCAAACGCCACACCGGTTGCGCTGCCGGCGACCGCGCCATTTTGCCAAATCGTCGTGCCGCTTTCCTTGACGAGCAGGTTGGTGGTGATGTTGCCCAGCATGGGCAAATAAATTGAGCCAGTTGAGCCAACAGGAATGGTGACATTGAGCGTCACGGAGTTGTTGGTCAGCGACCACGTGCTGGCAATCATGCCGCGCACCGAAGCAAAGCTGGCGTTGACCCACGTGATGCCACCGACGAAGGCAGGCTTGATTATGACATGCTGGAAACCCGGCAAGGCTGGATCATATTGGATTCCCGCGAGGTCATGATAAAACCATTCGGTGATATGGCCGAGCATGAAGTGGTCCTGCGAATCGGCTGGATTGGCATCCCAAGCCTCGGTCAACGCGGTGGCTCCTTGGCTAAGAATGTAGCCATAGCCGGGGTCGTTGGTTCCGCTGTGGAGGCTGAAGACGACGTCCGGTCGTCCCATGTCGGTCAAAGTGCGCAAAAGATAACGGTGGCCGATCTCGCCGCACGTCAAGCCATTGGCAGTAATATTCGCGATCAGCGCCGCCAGCACCGCCGCCTGATTGGTCGGATTGACGATGCCCAGATACAGCGGCAGGGCGTTCGCGGTTTGCGAACCGGTGGAATACGAACCATTTGAGTAATAGGTGCTGTTGAAAGTCGTTCCGATGTTGGTGGCCAGCAAATTGAACCGGGTGGCATCGTTGGCGTTCCCAATCTCGGCCGCAGCCTGCCCCAGAATCTGCGCGTCCTGACAGTAATACGCGTCGGCGGTCAGCGAAACTGGAGTTGTAGCGATTTGATACCAGTCGCCGAGGCCGTTGGGATAATTCAGAAAGTCATTGACCGCCTGATTTTGCAGATAGCCAAAATAATTGGTCATGGCGGAATAATAGTTGCGCAATAAGGAGTCGTCGCCCGTAAAAAGATAGTGCTGCCAAGGAACCAGGATGATCGAACTGCCCCATTCTGGAGAGTCGCGAAATCCGCCGCTGAACACCGTGAATTCCGGCGCAATGTCGGGCACCAGGCCGGTCCCGGCCAGGGCGTCTCGCAAATGGCCAACGTGCAGGTATTTCATTCTTTTTCGCCGGCGCAATATATTCGTCTGTCCGGCGGCGTGCAGGACGTTCCGTACGATTACTACCTGACGCCGGGCAGCACGGCCCTGGCGGCCAGCGGCCCCGGCCAAACCGCCGAGCGCCCGAATCGCACGTGGCACGGGGACGCGCAGTGGAACTGGAGCATTTCTCCGGGGCAGGAGTTGGTGTTTGGAGCCGAGGCGCGCCACGATCAGAGCACCATCACCGAGTACAACCTCTCCAACTGGGCGATTCGCGACAGCCACATCAGCATGGCCACGTATGGCAGGGGCAAGGCCCTCACGCAGGCCGAGTATGTGGAGTACCGGCGTTCTCTCACTCATCGGCTGCACGTTACGGCGGGCGGCCGCCTGGACTACTGGAAGGGCTATGACGGGTTGAGCGTCCCGGCTCTGAATGCCACGCCAACCGTCTACCCGGAGCGGACCACCGCATCGCTGTCGGGCAAAGTTGCGGCGGCGTACGACCTGGGCGCCGACTGGTCGCTGCGGGGAAGCGCCGGCACCGCGTTCCGGAATCCCACCGTGTATGAGTTGTATCGGAGTTGGAGATCCAGCACGGGGACCAGCTATCTTTCGAATCCTCTGCTCGAGCCGGAACGGCTGAAGAGCTGGGAAATGGGCCTGCGCAAATCCATCGGGCGCGTCGTTGATGTGGACGCGGCGTACTACGAGAACTGGATTCACAACCTGGTGTATCGCTCGACGGACCTGGCGGACGACCCGACCGGGGCCAGCCAGAAATACTTCAACGCCGGCCAGGGACGGACGCGCGGCGCCGAACTGGCGTTGCGCGAGCGTGTGACCTCGTGGTTGCTCCTGCGGCAAACCTACACCATCACCGACGCCCGCATCGTCCAGAATCAGTATGTGCCCGGCGATAATGGCCGGCGGGTGCCATTTGTGCCGCGGAATATCAGTTCGTTCTCCGTCGTGGCCGAACGCCGCGGCTGGAGCGGTTCCGTCAACGGGCAGTATTTCGGGAGAATCTACAGCAGCGATCTCAACACCGACAAATTGAAAGGCGTGTACGGCGCCTACGATGCCTTCTTTCTGGTGGACGCGACCCTAAGCTACCGGTTCGAGAAGTACGCGACGGTTTTCGTCAGCGCGCAAAACGCTCTGGACCGGCGATATTACGAGTACTATCTCGCTCCCGGGCGCGTGGTGTCGCTCGGTTTGCGATTCCGGCTGTGAGCCGGTTTTCGTTCGAAGTTTTGAAGAGGGAGGAATCCAATGGAAGGTAAGCACGATCACAGCCACGAGCATAAGCACGAGCACGCTCATACTCATACACACGAGCACGCCCACGACGAGTCCGCGCACATTCATGAGCACGACCACGTCCACGAACACGAACATGAGCACGAGCACGAGCACGAGCATTCCCATGCGGGCGACGCTCAAGAACACCGGCACGAGCATAAGGGGGAACACGGCCCGCACGATCATTCGCACGAACCGGAAGAACTGGAACCACACGAGCACCCTCACAAGCCGTAAGCCGATGCCGGCCGTCGTGGCGGCGGTATGGGTGTAGTGTCTCGCTCCCGCTGATGAAACGCTGGACACAATTCGCGCTGTTGACGCTGATCGCGCTCGGAACGGGACACGCCGCCGGAGAAGGTGGCCACGGCTCGCGTTATCTACGCATACCTGATGAACGCGGCGATGTATGCGCGGTTCGCGCCTGCCGCGCGGAAGGCCGCCGGCGCGGGGGCCGTGATCCTGGCGCAGCCTCCGGACATCGCCGAGCACCGCTGGGGGGTGAAGCCGGACGTAAAAGCGAGCGCCTCCGCTTACGAATACTGGTACAACGGCGGGGCCGATAACCTCAGCGCGTTTCTGGCTTACTGCTACAAACTGGGCGGTGGCGAAAAGGCGGTTGCGGTGGCGGCGGCGCAGCAGCATATCGTCAAGGGCATCTACCATCCACGGGCGGAGAAGCCCTTCGAATCGCTGAACGATTACCTCGCGTGGTACCGTGCGCAGCGGTTGGTTCCGGATAGCGCGCCGCTGGCCGGGATACTTTTCTATCAGACGAATTACAAGGTTCGTGATTTGGAACATATCGACGCGCTGATCGCGGCGCTGGAAAAACGCGGGATTGGCGCGGTGCCGGTTTTCGGCTGGCCGGTGCCCGAACTGGCGCCGCTGCTGGGCGAGCCGGGGCACTCTCCGCTGCGCCTGCTGTACTCGTTCAATTTAGGATTCGCGCAGGCTTCCGACAGCGAGACGCTGGAACGCTATGGATTGCACGTCATCGACCTGATGACATCGCGGGATTCCTACGAGGTGTGGAGCAAGTCCGCCTTCGGAATCACGCCCGAGCGTTTGTCCACGCAGGTGGCGCTGCCGGAGATCGCGGGCGCTACCGAACCGATCATAGTGGGCACCACGGAGCAGGCCGCGGGCGTGGCCGGTCCGGTGACTAAGCCGATACGGGAGCGAATCGATATGGCGGTCAGTCGCGGCGCCCGCTGGCTGGCCTTGCAAGACAAGCCAAACGCGGAAAAGCGCATCGGGTTAATCTACTTCAACAACCCGCCGGGCAAAGGAAACATCGGCGCCAGCTACCTCAACGTCTTCCCCACCCTGCTGGCGGTGCTGGCGCGGCTGCGCGAAAGCGGATATCAGACCGGCGACCGGCTGCCCACCCAAAAAGAACTGGAAGCGTTGCTGGAAATCAGCGGCCGGAATATCGAGGTATGGGCTCCCGGCGAGCTGGAAGCGCTGGTGGAGAAGGGGCATGTTGTGCTGGTTCCGATGAAGAAATACCGGCTGTGGTTTGCGGCGCTGCCCAAGCAGTTCCGCGACTTCGTGAACGCGGGCTGGGGTCCGCCAGAGAAGGCGCAGTTGATGACCATCACGTCGCGCGAGGGCGAGAGGTTCTTCGTCGTACCCGGCGTGCGCATGGGCAACATGTTCCTGGGACCGCAGCCTCTGCGCACCACGTTCGAACGCAGCATGGAGGCGCTCCACAACACCAATATCCCGCCGCCGCACTCCTACATCGCGGCCTATCTCTGGTACCGCAACGAGTTCAAAGCGGACGCGGTGGTGCACTTCGGACGGCACGGCACTCTGGAATTTCTGCCGGGTAAGAACGCCGGGCAGGCCGGATGGGACACCTCGGAGGCGATTCTGGGCGATGTGCCGAATGCGTATTACTACATCATGGACGGCGGGGGGGAATCGACCACGGCGCGGCGGCGCAGTGCGGCGGTGTTGGTGAGCCACCTGACGCCGATGGTGGTGGCTGCCGGCGCTCAGGACCAGTTCGCGGCGCTGCGGCAGATCTTCGAGAACCTGCAGAAGACCGAAGGCGTGTCGCCCGCGCTCCAGGACCAATACCGGCAGAGCGCCATGGCTGAGATTCGGCGGCTGAAGTTGGATACGCAACTGGGCCTCGATCTCGCCAATGCGGAGTGGGCGGAGGTGCAGGAAAAGATCGAGGCGTTTCTGGAGGCGGCGGAAGCGGGGCCCATACCGGCGGGCATGCACACGGTGGGCAGTCTGCCGAATCCGGCTCTTCAGAAGGAGGCGCTGACTGAGCTGATCAAGCTGAGCTTGACGGATGCGGAGAAGCGGCAGTGGCGCACGCAGATTGACGGGTGGGTGAACGCGATCTACGAAGGACGCAGGCCCACTCTGCCAGGCGGGCTATCGGCGGACCGGCTGGGAACCGTGCTGGCGTCGGGCGAGACGTGGCTGCGGAATCTGCGGGAATCGCCGGAACGGGAACTGTCGAGCCTGATCGAGATTCTCGGAGGCCGGTTCGAGCCCAGCGGGATGTCGGGCGACCCGCTGCGCACGCCGGCCGGACTGCCCACGGGGCGTGACCTCCACAACTTCGATCCCAACCTGCTGCCAACGCGCGAGGCCTGGGAACTGGGTAAGATAATGGCCGCCGCCATGCTGGACCGGTTCTCGAAAGAGCAGGGCAAATTGCCGGAGAAGGTGAGCATGGTGCTGTGGTATGGCGAGAGCATCCGGCACCAGGGCGCCATGGAGTCCGAAGCCCTATCTCTAATGGGGGTGGAACCGAAATGGAACGCGCGAGGGGTGGTGGATGGCCTGCGCCTGATTCCGGAGAAGGAGCTGGGCCGCGCGCGCGTGGATGTGGTACTCACGCTGGGTGGCATCTACCGGGACGGATTCCCGGACAAGGTGCTGCTGCTGGATCGCGCCTCGAAGCTGGCGGCCTCCGATGGAGAGAACGCGATCAGCCGCCATACGCGACAGGTCGCGGAAGCCTTGAAGAAGGCCGGCGTGGCGGGCGGTATGGCCGAGAAGGTGGCCAGCGCGCGGGCCTTCGCCGCCGCTCCGGGAGACTACGGCGCCGGCATCGCGAACATGGTGAAGCAGAGCAAGGACGCGGGCAACCAGCAGGGCCCGGCGGACCAGTATCTGAATCACATGAACCACGCCTACTCGGGCGACCTTTGGGGCGAAGCCGTTCCGGGCGCTCTTTCCACGCACCTGGAAGGCAATCAGGCCGTCATTCACAGCCGGACCACGAACGTCTACGGGGTGCTGGATAACGACGATTTCTACGAGTACGCCGGCGGGCTGAATGCGGCCACGAAGACGGCCAACGGTGGAAACGCTCCGGCGTTCTATGTGAATGACATGAAGACCCGCGGGAAAGAGCGGGTGACCGGCATCCAGACCTACATCGCGACCGAGTTGAACGCGCGCTACTGGAATCCGAAGTGGATTCGCGAGATGCAGAAAGCGGGCTACGCCGGAGCACGCGCCATCGCCAACAACATGGAGAACCTGTACGGCTGGCAGGCCACGTCGGCCGAACACATGGACGGCACATTCTGGCAGAACAGCTACGACGTGTATGTGGCCGACAAGAACGGCCTGGAGATGGACAAGTTTTTCGAGCAGGCGAACCCTCACGCGCGACAGGTCATGATGGCTCGGATGTTGGAAGTGGACCGGCAGGGATCGTACAAGTTCTCCACGGAACAGAGGGCCGAGTTGATCCGCAGATACGTCCAGACAGTCGCAAAGATTGGCGCAACCTGCTCCGCCAATACCTGCGGGAATTTGAAGTTGCATCAGTACATCGCGGAGCAGGCGGCGTTGGTGCCTGGCCTGGGAAGCGCGGAATTGGCGGCATTTGGCCGTAATATGGCGAAGGCCACCGGCTGGAAAGCGGCGGCGTTTGTTCACGCGCCGGCGGCCGTGCGTGCTGGCGTTCAAGAAGGCATGTCGCGGCCTCGGTTCTCGCCGGCCCACAATGAAAACGCTGCAACTCGCCGCTCGTCCTCGCCGCCGCTTCCGTACGTGAATGGCTTCCGCATGGCGCAGCAGGTCTTCCGCAGCACTGCCGGGAGCGGCGGCCTGCTGCCGGTATCGTTCCTCCCGATCGCGCTGATTGTGCTGCTGGTAGGGACGGGCTTCCTGCTGGAAGCGCTGCGAACCGTATCAAAGGGTATCTCATGACGAACCTCTATCAACTGACCGTTTCGCTGTTCTACCAGTTGGCGAACGCCTTCTTTTGGCCGGTCGCAGTGGCGCTGGTGACGCTGTTGACGATCACCTTGATCGACCTGGGCGGGCTCTTCTTCACGTTCTGGAGGAAGAGCCGCGAGTCCCGCTCGGACCTTCCCGCCATCGCACGGGCGCTGGCTCAAAGCGACACCGTGCAAGGCGCGCTCGACGATGTGGCGCTCTCGCCATCGCTGAGGCGGTTCTGGGGGAAGGTGGAGACGCGGCTGAGAGAGACGGGGTCGGGCGCCAACGTCGACCTGTGGCTGGAGGAAGTGCTTCAGCAGGAGGAGATCGACGTGGCTGGCCGTCTGGACCGCACGCGCCTGTTTGTGCGGATTGGGCCCATGCTCGGGCTGGCCGGCACGATCATCCCTTTGGGACCCGCCCTGCGGTCGCTGTTGGAGGGTGATATGGCCGGGATGGTGAATCACCTGGTGGTGGGCTTCGGCGCGGTGGTCTGCGGGCTGGTGATGTCCGGGGTGTCTTACTTTATTACGCTGGTTCGGGAACGCTGGACGCGCGTGGAGTTGAAAGAGATGGAGAACCTATGCGAACTGGTGCTGCGGGCGCTCGGTTCCAGTGGGCGGCCGATGGGCGAGGATGGGTATGAGAGCCTTCGTACGGCGTAGACGCGCGCTGGATTCGCTGACCTCGGTGCATCGCGAGGACCCGCTGTCGGGAGTGGCCAACTTGTTCGACGCCTCGATCGTATTCGCGGTCGGGCTGATGGTGGCGTTGATTCAGGCATTCAGCCTGGCCCAGTTTCTGGACCCCAATTCGCAGTTCACGATCATGAGGAAGGATGCGCGAACGGGGCAAGTCGAGCTGATCGAGAAGGACCGCCGCGAGATCAAGGTCAAGAAGATGACGCCGGAGAAAAAGGGCGGCCCGGGCGTCCGGCTGGGTGTGGCTTATCAACTGCCGGACGGGAGCGTGGTTTACGTGCCCGAGAGCGCGGACGGGTCGAAGCCATCCCCGGTACGATAAGGAAAAATCGACAAGCTGAGCAAGACCCGCAGCAACGGGAAGTTTCTGGGATCGATGAGCGGGTAACTTTTCACTTCGCGAGACGCGCCAGGGACATCAGAATCGTTGCCAGGTTCCAGGCGACCAGCACGGCAAACATCAGATTCACGAACACAACCAAGCGCGGCCGTCGGAACGCGAGCGCGGCTGAGACCAGGATCACCGCAAAGCACTTGGAGACCAGCAATCCCGCGACCGGTCCCAACGCCAGCATTCGGCCCACGAACACGCTGGTCTCCCTGGCGCCCATCCTCAGCCCGATCAGCGTTGTGAGCACATCCAGCGCCTGCAACGAGAAAAATACCGTCATCGACGGCACTGGAAAATCCCTGCGGACGTTGAATGAAATCATGCCTCTGGAGGGAGCCGAAAGCCCACAAGTCATTTTCCAGGTCGCTGTGGCGGCGGTCCAGCCTGTCTTTGGTTATCGTGGAACATCCGCGCTTCTTTGTGCGTACTCGCTGGCAAAGGAGTGTTCCGTTCATGCGCCTGCCAGTTCAAGCCGCCATCATCGCCGCTCTCGCGGCCGGAAGCGCGTTTGCCGACGACTGGACCAAGACCTTCGTGGTTTCGGACCAGCCCCAACTCCGCATCGAGACCGACGACGGCAATGTCACCGTGCACACCTGGGACGAAAAGAAGATTGAGGTCCGTGTCACCACCGCCGGCTGGAAGATCGGCCCGGGCGAAGTGGAAGTCGGGCAATCCCAGGCCGGCAACCGCGTGGAGATCACGGTGCGCACATCGCGCCAGCGCTTTCCCTTCTTCAGCGTCGGCGTGCATTCCATCGATGTGGATGTGCACGCGCCGCGCCAGATCGAATCCAATATCCGCACCGGGGACGGCAATATCGACGTGACCGGTCTCCAGGGCGAGACGCGGCTGCGCGCCGGCGATGGCCACATCGAGGCCGAGTCGCTGGGCGGATCGCTCGAAGCCACTACCGGCGACGGCCACATGCGCGTGCGCGGCCGCCTGGATTCGCTAACCCTGCACAGCGGGGATGGAAGCATCGATGCCGAACTGCTTTCCGGCTCGAAGATCGCCTCCAGTTGGCGGGTGGAATCCGGCGATGGCGGCGTCACCATCCGGCTGCCCCGCGATTTCTCCGCCGATCTGGACCTGCACACCGGCGATGGTGGCATCACCGTGGATTTCCCGCTGACGACCACCGCCGGCGGGCGCAGCGAGCACGACCTGCGCGCCCGGCTCAACGCCGGCGGCGCGCCCTTCATCATCCGCACCGGGGACGGTTCCATCCGGCTCGCGCGGTAGGTGGGGCGCAGGTGCTCTTGCCTAATGTCACTTAGTTTTCCCGGGAACGGGAATTCTACGGAAGTTGTGGGGCAGGTTGGCAACCTGCGGCGGGTTGGTAACCCGCCCGGAACCGCCCGTACACAGGCCGCCGGCGCCGGTTGAAAACCGGCGCGCAGGATACAATCCTGCCCCACAATCCGTGCGGGAGGTTCGGTCCCACGAAAACGAAGTAGCCTTGGGCACGAGTGCCTGCGCCACGCTACAATCGAATTACAGTGCCCGCCGAGTCCGCCAGCGTTCCGGAATCTCTGCCGCTCCCGTGTCCCCCCGATCCGGTGGAGCAGGCCTACCGCGAGTTGGAGGCCGAGATCCGCGCGTACCGTCCGAACGACGATCTCAGCCCCGTGGAGAAGGCTTTCCAGTTCGCCCGAAAATATCACGAGGGGCAGACGCGCGACTCCGGCGAGCCCTACATCGTCCACCCCATCATGGTGGCCCATATCCTCGCGGATATGCGCATGGACCTCGTCGCCATTGAGACCGGGCTTCTGCATGACGTCCTGGAGCAAACCAGCGCCACCATCGAACAGATCCGCAAGGAGTTCGGCGAGGAAGTGGCGCGCAGCGTGGACGGCGTTACGAAGTTGACCAAGCTCGATTTCTTTTCGGCCGAGGACCGGCAGGCCGAGAGCTTTCGCAAAATGCTGCTGGCCATGGTGGAGGATATCCGCGTCATCATGGTCAAGCTGGCCGACCGCGTGCACAACATGCGGACACTCGGATACTTGAGTCCCGAGCGCCGGCGGCATGTGGCCCAGGAGACCATCGAGATCTACGCGCCCATCGCGCACCGCCTGGGAATGGGCAAGGTGCGCGGCGAGTTGGAGGACCTCGCCTTCCAGTACCTGGAGCCGGACGCCTACAAAGAGATCGCCGGCGCCATCGAAACGCGCCGCCATGCGAACGAGGAATTCCTGGGCGAGGTCCGCCGGACGGTGGAGGCCGAGCTGCGGCGCGAAGCCATTCCCGCGCGCATCGACGGGCGCGTGAAGCGGCCCTACTCCGTGTTCCAGAAGATGCGGCGGCAGAAGATCGCCCTCGACCAGGTGTACGACCTGACGGCGCTGCGCATCGTCACCGATTCGGTGAAGAACTGCTACGCCGCGCTGGGCGTGATTCACAACGAGTGGCGCCCCATTCCGGGCCGCATCAAGGACTTCATCGCCATTCCGCGTCCCAACCTCTACCAGTCGCTGCACACTTCCGTGGTGGGCCCGCAGGGCCAGACGTTCGAAGTGCAGATCCGCACCGAGGAGATGCACCGCATCGCGGAGGAAGGCATCGCCGCCCACTGGAAATACAAAGAGGGCCGCAAGGGTCCGGCGGCGGACGATCAGCGCATCGCCTGGCTGCGGCACCTGGTGGAGTGGCAGCGCGAGGTGCAGGACCCCGGCGAGTTCATGTCCACGCTGAAGGTGGATCTGTACCCCGAAGAGGCCTACACGTTCACGCCGCGCGGCAAAGTGATCGTGCTGCCGCGCGACGCCACGCCCATCGATTTCGCGTACGCCATTCACTCCGACGTGGGCAACCGGTGCGTGGGCGCCAAGGTGAACGGGCGCATCGTGCCGCTGCGTTCGGGGCTGCGCAACGGCGACATCGTCGAGATCATGACCCAGCCCGGCCACGAACCGAGCAAGGACTGGCTGGCGTACGTCAAGACTTCGCGCGCGCGCAACAAGATCAAGCACATCATAAACGCCAGCGAGCGTTTGAAGGCCATCGACATCGGCCAGAAGTACCTGGACAAAGAGGCGCGCCGCCTGGGCGTGCAGCTCGGCAAGGTGGGCAAGGCCGATCTCGAAAGAGTCGCGGGCGAGTACGGGTACAGCAAGATGGAGGACCTGTACGCCGCGCTGGGCTTTGGAAAATTCTCGGCGCGGCAGGTTCTGAGCAAACTGGCGCCCGGCGTGGTGAAAGACGACCCGTCCGAAGGCAGGCCCACGGGCGCCATTGCCGAGCCGGGCGGCGCACCCTCCGGGCCCGGGGCGGCTGCGGTGCAGGCTCCCGGCG
>JBAWDI010000816.1:0-1936 GCA_049590695.1 Bryobacteraceae bacterium | reverse complement strand
CTCCAGGCCGGTGCGCTCCAGCCATTCGAGCGCCGAGCGGCGCGGGTCGGCCAATCCGTACAGCCTGCCGAACAGCGTCAGGTTCTCCAGCGCCGACAGCTCGTCGTAGACCGAGATCCCGTGGCCGATGAACCCGATTTGCCGCCGCGTTTCGGTTTCCCTGGGCGGCTTGCCGAAAATCCGCACCTGGCCTCGCCCCGGACGCGAAAAGCCCGCGATGATGCGCAGCAGCGTGGTCTTGCCCGCGCCGTTGCGCCCAATCAGAGCCAGGCACGATCCTGCTGCTGCTTCCAGCCGCACATCGCGCAGGGCGGGGAAGTCGCCATAGAACTTCCAGACGCCCTCAACGGCCACCGCGCTCATTGGTCTCCTTGCTCGCAGCCGGCGCGCGGTAGAGCAGCACCAGGCCCAGCGCCAGCGCGCCCAGCGCCAGCGCCACGATCAGCCAGGCCTGGCCATAGATCCGCGGCATGATCTCCTCGATGCGCGGCCCGCTGTCGGAATCCGCGGCCTCCTCCGCCGTCAACACGACTTTGTACGAGGTGCCCGTCAGCCCGTAAATGTGATCCTGCGTGCGCGGTTCCAGCCCCAGGTCGTTGAGGTTCTCTCCCTGGAGCGTCACTCCGGCGGCTGCGATGAGGTAAGTGTTTTCGTCCTTGGTGACGATCTTCCCCTCGTACGCCGCGCCCTCCGTGTAGGGCACGGTGTAGCTCAGGTCGAGCCGCGCCTCGCCTGGCTGCGCCGGAAAATCCACCGCATAGACATCCGGCTTCGAGGTCTTCTTCACCGTGGCCGCAATGGCCGCGCCGCCGGCGGCCGTGGCGTTCACCGTCACATTGCCGTTGGCCGCCGCCGGCAAGTAGAATGGCAGCCTGCCGCCGCCCGTTGTGCTGCACAGATAGGTTTCGTTGACCACCATCTGCCCGCCGTCCGGCTCGAACAGGATCATGTGCTTGCCCACTTTCGTGGCCGCCATGGCCGGGGCCGACAGCAGCAGAACCCAAGCAATTCCCCTCATGCCTGGACCACCTTCATGGGCTTGCCGCACTCGCCGCAGAACTTCAACTGTTTCTCGAACTTGGCACCACAAGATGCACACACTAAATCATTTACTATATGGACAGGCGGCACCGCCTGCCCCCCCAACCGGGCTTTGAGCGCGTCCACCTCCGCCAGCACTGATGCCAGCTCCCTTTGCAGGTCTTTCTTGGTGTTCTGGTAATCCTCGTCGGAAAGTTTACCGACGCGGTACTCGAACTGCAAGTCGCGCAGATTCTCGTAGATGGCCGCCTTGCGCTCATCCAGGTGCAGGAACGGCGATTCCGGCTCCGGCTCGGGAAGGTCCTTGGCCCTCACTCCGAGTATGAACGCGATGACGGCGATCGCGAGAACGCACGCAAGAGCAATGATCATTCGAGCTTTGCCAGGTCCTTTTCGATCTGGTCCTTGTACTTCTCGAGCGCCGGGTCGGGCCCGATTTCCGCCAGCGCCTTGGGCTTGCGGTACCTCTTCACGAACAGCCAGATCATCGCCAATCCCAGCAGCACCGAGGCATACGGGACGATCCACCCCCACGCGTTGGGCGGCGCCAGATAAATCCCCGGGCCGTAGTCGCGGACGAACGCCTGGATAATCTGCTCGTCCGACATGCCCACCGCCTGCATTTGCGCGATGCGCAGTTTGGCGGGCTTCGAGAAGCTGCACTCCAGCATACTGCACGTGGCCACCGAATCTTTGCACCCGCACTGGCAGCGGAGCCGCGCCCCCACACGGCGCACATCCACGCTGGGCTTCTCGGAGGCCGTCTGCGCCAGGCCCGCCGCCGCCACCACTATGGCGAGCAGACCAAGTACGATGCTTTGCCGCGAAGACCGCTCTCCAGGAAGCCGTGAAAAAACGGGCAAGCTAAAGCATGCCCCACCAGGTGGGGCATGCT
>JBAWDI010000815.1:0-7085 GCA_049590695.1 Bryobacteraceae bacterium | reverse complement strand
GCCGCAGCCGCCCCGGCCCGCGGCGGGCGAGGCGGAGCGGCCATCAACGTCGTTGAACTCAAGGTCATCGACGGCAAACTGATGTATACCGATCCCACCCAGCCCGTTTACATCGACCTCGGCGACCAGCGCGAGCCGGAAAAGTAGCGCGAGTTAAATGCTGCAGCGGCCCCACCGGTCTCAGCGTTTGGACAATACCTGCTTTTCGTAGGACCTGACTTCGTCAAACCAGGCCCCGCCCACTGGCACGCCTTTCTTCGCGCAGTAGTAATCCCAGACGGCCGTCCACGGCAGGCTCTTCTGCTCCTCGAGCATCACCAGGCGGCGCGTGAAGTCCCCGGCCAGTTCGGCTTGCTTGAGGGTGCTCGTGGGTTCCAGCAGTGCGATCAACAGCGCCTTGACCATGTTGCGCGCGCCGATCACCCAGGCGGCTACACGATTGATACTGGCATCGAAGTAGTCCAGGCCCACGTGGATCTTGTCGTGCAAATGGCCGCTGCGGACCAGCTCTTTCGCGATGTTCTGCAACTCGTCGTCCAGTAGCACCACGTGGTCGCTGTCCCAGCGGACCGGACGGCTGACGTGCAGCAGCAGCCCGGGGCAGAACATCAATACAGTGGAGATCTTTTCCGAAATGACCTCTGTCGGATGGAAGTGTCCGGCGTCCAGGGTCAGCACTTTTTGCCGGGACACCGCATAGGCCAGGTAGAATTCATGCGATCCGACGGTGTAGCTCTCGGCGCCGATGCCGAATAGCTTGGCTTCCACCGCATCCAGGTGAATCTTGGGATCGATGGCTTCCGCGAAGATCCTGTCGAGCGAATCCACCAGGCGTTCGCGAGGCCCGGTGCGATCGGCCGGAATGTCCTTGTATCCATCGGGAATCCAGACGTTGGTCACCGTGGGCGTGCCAAGCTGTCTCCCCATTTCGGCGCCAATCTTACGGCACAAGATGCCGTGTCGAATCCAGAAATCGCGGATGGCGTTGTCCGCGTGCGCCAGGGTAAAGCCATCGGCCGCCTTGGCATGGGAAAAGAACGTGGGGTTGAAGTCCATTCCCAGGTGGTGGCGCTTGGCCCAGTCGATCCAACCCTGGAAATGGGCGGGCTGGATCTCGTCGCGATCGACGAACTTGCCGCCGTTCTCCAGGTAACAGGCGTGCAGGTTTAGCCGGTGGGTCCCGGGAATCAGGCTGAGCGCCTTCTCGATATCGCCGCGAAGCTCGCCAACCGAGCGCGCCTTGCCCGGATAGTTGCCGGTCGCCTGAATGCCTCCGCCCGACAGTTGCGCGCCCACTGTCTCGAAACCGCCCACATCGTCTCCCTGCCAGCAGTGCAGGGAAATGGGAATCGATTCGAGCGCCTTCAGGGCGGCATCCGCGTCCACTCCGAGGCTGGCATATTGCTCTTTCGCCGTCTGGTACGTTTGTGTGAGTTTGTCTTCGTTCATTACTTTCTCCTAGAGGCTTTTCTGTCCGAGATACCCGCCATAACCCGCGACCACCGCCGAGGCGATCAACAGCACCAGCCCCGCGGTCAGAAGCACCATGGTCTTCTTACTGGTGCCTTTCCACTCTACCAGCATGAGTCCCAATACCTGGCTGAACAGAATCATGCTGGCCATCAGAACCGCCCATCCGATGTAAGATGTCGGCCCCATTTGCGGCTCGCCAGTCTTGAAGCAGATGAACTGGGAACACCAGATCGCGCCCGCCACCCCGGCAAAGACCAGGTTCGGAACCACTGGAACGCCTTTCGCGACATAATCGCCCGCGGTCTTGTTCCGAATGTTCAAGACGATGCACCAGCCCGCATTCACGATAAACCCGCCCAGCAGCACAACCACCAGAACGGGCATTCCCGCCCAGATTGCGGAGGTGGCGGGCGCCATGGTCAACGCGAGTTTCTGAATCCCCGAACCGCCTTGCAGGCCGAAGCTCATGGCGGAGCTCATCAGTCCGGAGAAGATCGCCACCATGATCCCCTTCTTGAAATTGAACTCCGCGACAGCCTTCTTCTTCTCCGCCTCCGGCAACTCGTTTTCCTTGGACATGCCGGCCATGCCGACCAGGACAATGCCGGCCACCGACACCAGGGCGGCGGCCACCGACACCAGGCCGGCGGATGTCCCGAACATGTTGGCGACGGCTTCTTTCCCCTTGAGCATGGGGGGGATCAATGTGCCCGCCGCCGAGGTCAGCCCGGCTCCCATGGCCAGTCCCAAGCCCACCCCGAGGTAGCGGATCATCAATCCCCATGTCAGCCCGCCGAAACCCCAGATGGCGCCGCACACCAGGCAGTAGGTCATCTCATCGCCGGGCGCGGCCCTGAGGACCGATAGCACATTCGGGGAAGTCGCTAGTGCCAGAATCCAAGGCACCAGCAGCAGGCCAAATACCGCGTAGACCAGCCAGTAGCTTTCCCAAGCCCAGTTCTTGACCTTCTTGAAAGGCAGATAGAACACAGCCCCGGCCAGGCCGCCCAGCATGAAAATCAGAATTCCCATCACGGGATTAACGGCATTCGCTTGCACAGCCTTCACCTCGTACGCTTGGCGTCGATCTTCCCGATGTCAAAGAGTAGCGGCATTGCTCGCGTCTCCGCAAGGTCTTTCGTCGTAGCTGAGGGTGGTTTGAAGCGCAAAACGGCGGGAAGTCCCCTGCCGAAAACAAGCCACTTTGTTTTCAGCGGGTTTCGGGCGGTTTCCGCCTCCAACCCGCAGTGGTGCCAACAGCCAGGGCGGCCCGGAGTTCCGCGCCACGGAACGAATCGTCCATCACCTAAGCCTGCCCCGCCGAAATCGGTTAGCGCATCCGCTGCCTCACCAGCGTCGCCGTGCCCGACGTCAAGCCCGCCCGTGGCCCCAACGCCGTGGTCCACCACGTCACCTTCATCACGTCGGAAGAGCTTAGGGCGAGTTCCACCTCGCCCTTGGCGCCGCCTGCCGATGCCCAGACCAGCTTGGCCGAGTTTCCACTTGGCGCGGCGCCCTCCGCCCGGAACTCCACCTCCGCGGGAAGAGCCTGGTTGCCGATTCTGTACCTCGCGCGATAGGTGCCGGTCAGCTTCCCATGCTCTTCCACAAGCAGAAGCTCGCTATGCGAGGGCGCACTTGGGCCGGCATCCGCCGCGTCCTCCGGCTGCGACGTGTACACCCAGTTCCCCGCCCACGTCCCGGCGCCCGCGCCGCCGGAGTTGGCACGTGGACTCTCCGCCTGGCTTGCCGTCTCCGCCGGCGCGCCGTTCACCACCGCCGAGTCCTTCGCCGTGACGTACCACACGCCCGTGCCGGCCATCATCAGTCCGGTCAGGATCCAAAGCCAGTGCTGCTGGGCGGCCCGCATCAGGCCCGGCCGGCCACCTGCATGGCGAGCGCCGGCCGCCAGTACCGATCTCTCCCTGATCACTTGCAGGCGCCACGACAGGCTCAGGTAACGGTGCGCATCGGAGTTCCCCCGGCCCACCTCCGCTGGCGGCAGCCTCCGCCGATGAGTTGCTTCGGAGAGGCTGGCATCGTACGCGCGGCGCTTATCCGGATCCAGCAGCGTATCCAGCATGGCGTTCAACCGCCTCATCTGGCGCTCCGCCATGGCCTTCACCGCTACATCGGAATGGGCATCCGGGTGCAACATCCGTGCCAGCGTCTTGTATGCCTGGCGTATTCTCGCCGCCGGCGCGTCCCGTGGAATGCCAAATTCCTCGTAGTAGTTCATCTTACAGGCCGCAAGACACTCACCATCTATACGGTAAACC
The DNA here is from genome assembly GCA_049590695.1 of Bryobacteraceae bacterium. Lineage (GTDB taxonomy): Bacteria > Acidobacteriota > Terriglobia > Bryobacterales > Bryobacteraceae > Fen-178. Next base: position 3,333 of record JBAWDI010000815.1, on the reverse strand, counting down.
TAAAACTGCCGAATGAGAAGCCTTCCGCTCCGCCGTCCGACCTCACCGCCAGTCTGAGTGGCGCAGACGATCGCCTTTTGTCGTCTGTGTGGCCCGTGGCCCCGCCGCCCTCACCACTGATCCGTGCGGAATGGCGCCGCGGGCAAGCCCGCCGCGTTGTATAGATTGCAGCCATCCGGGTAGTTGACCCAAGCGTAACGCACGGCCTCCGGCATGGTCACGTCCGGCCGGCTGACGACTACGGTGTTGCCGTCGATCTTGGCGTCGGCATCCACGAATTGCCGGTCGGCGCCGGAGATCTGGAACCACTTGAGAGGCCCGTCCTTCGCTACCAGGCCGCCACCAAGATGCGTGAACTTGATGCGTATGGTACTGCCCTCGATCGCCATCGATTCGTACACCGGGCCCGAGTACTCGATGTTGCGATGGTACACGTTGGCCAGCGCGATGCGCATCAGGCGGTCGCCCAGAGGCTCCTTGTTGTGTGGATGCACATCTTTGGGGTCCCCGATGTCGATAGTGACGGCCAACCCCGTGTTCGGCAGCGAGAGGATGTCGGCCTGTCCTTCGCGCACCCGCGGATTGTTGCTGATGTTCTGCAACGCCGGGAGCTGCACCGCGTAGAACGGAAAATCGCCTTCTCCCCAGAGCTTGCGCCAGGTCTTCACCAGCGTCTCCATGACGTGAGGATAGAGCGTGATGCCGTTACTTCCGCCGACGATGGATTCGCCCTGGTACCAGATGGCGCCGCGGATCGCATACGGAATCGCGGGATGGATCATGGCGTTGAACAGAACCGTGGGCTCGTGCTGGTCCCGCGCCGGGTCGCGCTGCTGTCCGCCGCCCCTACCCGGACGGGCATTGATGGTCTGCGGAGGTTTGGGCGCCTGGTCCGCCGGCGCTTGCGGATTGGTCTTGAAGAACTGAACCTGCGCGTCGAACTTGTCCAGCATCGGTTTCAGCAGCGGATCGGCGGCCATGGCCTCGCGCGGAATCCAGGCCTCCGCCGTGCTGGCGCCGAACGCCAGAACCAACATGCCCACCGGTACATCCAGCTCCTTTTGCAGATCGCGCCCGAAAAGATACGCCACCGCGGAAAAGCCCGGCACGGTTTCCGGACTGCACACCAGCCACTCCCCTTCCGTGACCGGCTGCGGGTCGTAGTTCGTGGCCGGCTTCCCCGTGAACATGCGGAGTTTCGGGTAATTGGCGGCTGCGATCTCCTGCTCCTCGTTGATGAGGCCGGCGAAACGGGCGACCTTCTTCGACACCGTGAATTGCATGTTGGATTGGCCCGAGCCGAGCCACACTTCCCCCACCAGGACGTCCTTCACGGTGATCGTGTTGCTGCCCGCGATGGTCATCTCATACGGACCGCCGGCCTTGAGGTCCGTCAGCCGGACCATCCATTTGCCGTCGGCGCCGGTGGTGGCGGTTTGTTTCTGGCCATTCAGCGTGACGGTCACTTTCTCGCCGGCGGCGGCGGTTCCCCAGATGGGCACCGGCATGCCGCTCTGGAGGACGGCGTGGTCGCTGAACAACGGCGCGGGCTTGACGTCCGCGCGGGCCGCGCTGGCGCAAACGACGAGCGCGAAAAGGGATAAGAAAATCAACTGCCTTCGAGTCGCGATAAATCTGCTCATAAAGGTCTCCGGCGTGGCTGGTCCGCCGCGCCTCTTTTGCAGAATACCACTCGAATCGATGGGTGGAATCGGTCGACCCACCCTGGCGCCGCGCCGGGATAGACAGGGGTCTAGCATCCCGTGTCTGGCTGGCGCAGACGCGCCACCAGTTGCCATCCGAGAATGATGGCCGCCAGCAGTGCGCCAATCGCCCAAGTCAGGTCGCCCAAAACGGCGTATAGGGCCATCACGCGATCGCTGAAGAACCGCCCTAAAGAGATATAAACGGCCGCCCCGGTGAGCTCACCAAGAGTATCCCAGAAGAGGAATCGATGCCACGGATAGCCGGCCGTGCCGCTGGCCAGATTGACCCAAGGTCCCAGCGGACTGAGCAGCCAGCGGGTGATATAGATGCCGGGGCCGCCCCAGGCTTTGGCTTTGGCTTCCGCGGCCCGCAGGCTGGCGCGCTTTCCGAACAGGCCGCCGATCTTGGCCACCACAGCCGGCCCTCCCCACCGGCCGATGACGTAGCCGGCCTGATCGCCGAGGATGGAACCGGCGCCGGCCATGCCGATAGCCCACCAGAGGTTCATGGCGCCTTGCGAAATCAACGAGCCCGCGACAATCAGAAGCAGCGTGATGGGCAGCGGCACTCCGATGGCGGCAATGGCGACGATTCCGAAAAGGGCCGGCGCGCCGTATTGTGAAACGGCCGCGAGGAGCTGATCGTTCATCGCGGGTGGCCGCCGGGTGGTTGCGCGGCGGCATCGATGGCGCGCTGCAGTTGGGCGATCAGTTCGGGAACGGGGCGGTGCAACTCGTGAGCGATGCTGCGAACGGATCGCCGGTCACGCGGCTCTCGCGGCTGAACCCCGATGGCTTGAAACAGCACGTCGGCGGGGAGGTGGTGGGCATGGGCGATAAATGGGACCGACATCCACTCGCGGATGGGCTCATTTTCCCTGCGCATGTGCCGCGCCTGCCGGCCGGCCCTGTATGCGAAGACGAAGGTGCCCGCGATCGCCACCACGAAGGCGAGCCCGACCGCCAGCGTGCGCCGCCACGTATCGCTCACAGATTCAATATAGCCGGGTGGGGCATGCTTTAGCTTGCCCAGACCTCAATCCATCACCAGCCCCCCGTTCACATGCAGCGTCGCGCCGGTGATGTAGCCCGCCGCTGGGGATGCCAGAAAGACAATGGCGCCGGCGATCTCCCCGGGCTCGCCGAAGCGCCGCACGGGTGTCTGCCCCATCCACTCCGCTTCGCGGCCGGCGGAACGCTCCAGCAGCAGGGCGGTCCGAATGCGCCCCGGCGCCACCAGGTTCACCGTGATACCGTATTCGCCGACCTCTTTGGCCAGCGAAAATGAAAAGCCGAGCAGCCCCGCCTTGGCCGCCGCATAGTGCGCGTGGTTCTTCGATCCGGTGTAGAGCGCCTGCGTGGAGACGTTGACGATGCGTCCCCAGCGGCGCGCTTTCATCATGGGGATCACCGCCCTGGAGCAGCGAAACGTGGCGGTGAGGTGCAGCGACAGCGCGGCCTCCCAGATTTCATCGGACATGACTTCGACCGCCACATCCGTCATCTGGCCGGCGTTGTTGACCAGGATGTCGATGGGGCCGAGCGCCGCGGCGGCTTCCGCGACGATGCGCCCGGGAGCATCGGCTTCCCGAAGGTCGCCCCGAATGGCGACCGCCCGGCCGCCGCC
>JBAWDI010000814.1:0-12385 GCA_049590695.1 Bryobacteraceae bacterium | reverse complement strand
CCTCACACCGCGACCGCGAGGTTTTCCGCGCCGCCCGCAAGGCCACTTGGGGCGCCACCTGGGCGTAATTTCGGTGACGGGCTACATAACCTCCAAACTCCGCTCCGCTCACCGATTTGTATTTCGGGGTTTCGTAGCCTGTCACCGAAATTATGCCGAGTACTGCCAGATCGAGCCGCTGTCGGGGTCGTAGGCATGATCCGGCGCGCGCACAATCGCCATCAGCTCGCCCGAGTCCAGCCAGTTTAGTTCACACGAGGCACAATCGTCGATCACGATGTTTCCAGGGCCGGCGTAGTAGTGAGTGTCCATGTCGCGGTGGCACTGCGGGCACTGAATGCGCCGCTTCAACTCTTGGGGATCGGGCAGATGCGGGATGGCCTCGGTATCCCCCCGATGCGCGCGCAGGTCCCGCAATAAGAGAACGAAGACCGTCGCGGAAATCAGGCTGCCGCGGCAGCGGGTGCAATACAGGATCTGGTGCGCCTCGTTGATGGCGTGCACCAGCGGAACGGCACAAACCGGGCAGGAAAGCTCGGAAGGGTCGTCCAGAACGCGGACGCCGTCCTCATTTTTTTCCGGGAAGTATATGCTCTGGCAGTAGTCGCAAGTCAAACAATCCCGGCCATCCCGGAGGCGCATCGCGGCGCCGCAATTCGGGCAGTTCATAGCGCCTCGCTACGCCTGAGAGGCCTGGGGTTTGCCGCATTCGGGGCAGAACTTGGCGGCGTGCGGAATCTCTCGCCCGCATTCCTGGCAGAACCTGGCGGCGGCGTCCGGCTGAATGGCGGGTGGGATTGGATGAGCCGGCGGTTGCATCGCATTCATCATAGTCTGTGCCATCGATACACCAGCGCCCAACCCCACGCCGACGCCCGCCGCGCCGCCGGTGTTGGCGGCGGCCTTCTCCAACGATTGGGCGGCTTCGAATTGTGTGTAGCGCCCCAAATCGCCGGCCAGGTTCATGCCGATCCGCCGATCCAGAACTTTCTGCAGTTCGTCGGGAAGCGACAGGTTCTCGATCACGAAGGAATGGAGCGCCACTCCGAGCGCGGTCAACGAAGGCTGGAGCTCCGCCGCCACTTTTTGTGCCAGGTCGGCCTGGTGAGCCGCCATATCCAGGAACGCCACCTCGGAGGGCGCCACCACCTCGGTCAAGCGCGCCACGATGGTGTTGCGAAGCTGGCCTTCGAGGTCCTCGACGCGGTAGAGTTCGCGCGTGCCGCTTACGTTGGTGAAGAACGCCCGCGGATCGGCGATGCGGTAGGAGTAGATGCCGTACGCGCGCAGGCGCACGGCCCCGAATTCCTTCTCCCGGATGGTGATGGGCGTGGCGGTCCCCCAGCGCTGATCGGTCTGGATTCGCGTGGAGAAGAAATAAACGTCCGACTTGAAGGGAGACTCGAAATCCTTGCCCCAATTGTTGAGATCGGTCAACAAGGGCAGATTGCGGGTATTGAGGGTGTACAAGCCGGGCCCGAAGACGTCGGCGAGCTTGCCTTCGTTGACGAATGCCGCCAGTTGGGATTCGCGCACAGTCAACTGCGCGCCGTTTTTGATCTCCATGTCGGCGATGGGATACCGCCAGGCGAGCAGGCCCTCTTCGGGCTCGTTCCATTGGATGACTTCGATGAACTGCTTCTGCAAAAAGCTGGCAAGCGACATGGTTGTGCCTCCCTCAATGTTGGAAGAAGTCGGGCGTCCAGGAAAAGTTGCCGGAAGCCAGCAGCCGGCTCCTATCTTCCGGCCATGACGTATTCTAAAAGGAATGAATTGCGAATCCGTCGAAGATCGCGCGGCCGGGCTGCCGCTGTGGCAGCGGTACGCGGACCAGTTCCCGGTTCGCGAGCGCCTGATCTATTTGAATCACGCGGCCGTTGCGCCGCTGTCGAAGCCCGCGGCGGATGCCATGAAGCGCCTGGCCGACGACTGCCTGGCTTTCGGCAGCCTGCACTACGGCGAGTGGCTGGCGGTCTACGAGGGCCTGCGGGTGGCTGCGGCCAAACTGATCGGGGCCGACCGGTCGGAAATCGCCTTAGTCAAGAACACGTCGGAAGGCATCGCCACGGTAGCCATGGGGCTGGATTGGAAGCCGGGGGACCGGATGGTGGGGTTCCGCGAGGAGTTTCCGGCCAACTATTTCCCTTGGAAGCGATTGGAAGAAAAGGGGATCGAGGTCACGTGGCTCTCCGTCACGGACTCTTTGGACCGCATCGACGAGGCCGCAAAGGGCGCGCGGCTGCTGGCCATCAGCTTTGTACAATTCCTGAGCGGACGGCGGGCTCCCATTCAAGCAATTGGTGAGATTTGCAGGCGTAATATGTGCATTTATTTAGTAGATGCCATTCAGGGGTTAGGCGCGTTTCCGCTCGATGTGCGTGCCTGCGGGGTGGATGCGCTGGCAGCCGACGGCCACAAGTGGCTGTTGGGGCCGGAAGGGTGCGGCATCCTGTACATAAACCAAGCGCTTCAAGACCGCGTGGAGCCGGTGGAATTCGGCTGGACCAACGTGGCGCGGTACGACGACTACGCCTCCCGCGACATGAGCTTGAGGCCGGACGCGGGCCGATACGAGTGTGGAACGCTAAATACCATTGGATGCTTTGGATTGAAGGCTTCAATTGAGTTTTTACTTGAAGTAGGCGTCGGAGAAATCGCCCCAGTTGTCCTAAACCTCGGAGATCGGATTGCCGAGGGCGTCCAAGCGCGCGGGTACGAGCTGTTGGGAGACCGAACACCGGAAACGGCTGCGGGCATCGTGAGCTTCCGCAAACCGCCGCTCGATGCTGGGGAGATCGTACGGAAGCTGCGCCCCCGCGGCATCATCACGGCGCCGCGAGCCGGATGGGTGCGGACGTCGCCGCACTTTTACAACAGTCCTTCCGAAATCGACCGGCTGCTGGAAGCGCTGCCGTGATGGAGTGGCTGCGGAAGCACCCGATCGCGGCTTTCCTGCCCCTTCAGGCGCTGCTCTGTTTTTGGAACCTGGGGCTGCTGTCGCCCTGGATGGACGAGGCGATCACGCTCCTGGTGGTGCGGCTGCCGGTCCGCCAGATCCTCCGCATTGCGTCGAGAGACGTTCATCCCCCCGTTTATTACCTCCTGGTGGACGCCTGGCAGCGGCTGCCATTGGGCCTGGACTGGGCGGTTCAAGCCCGCGTGCTTTCGGTGATTTTCGCGCTGGCGGCGACCGTAGCCGCCGACCGGCTGTGGGCCAGCCGACTGTCGGAACGCGGCCGAATCTGGTTTCTGGCGCTGTGGACGCTCTCCCCTTGCCTGTTGCTGTACGCCCGCATGTGCCGCTCCTACAGCTTGCAACTGCTGGTGGCCACGGTCGCCGCCGCGTACATCTTGCGTTTCGTAGAAGAGAGAACCTGGAAAACCGGCGCGGGCCTGACGGCCTCACTCACGGCGGGCCTGTATACGCATTATGTGCCCGGCCTGGCGCTGCTGGCGACAGCCAATCTCGCGTTGCTGCGCAGGCGCCGTTTCCGCGACGCCATCGGCATCGACGCGCTGGTGGCGCTGGCTTATCTGCCGTGGATGGGGAACCTGGCGGCCGCTCTGGGCTCCTGGGGGACCCGCACCGGCACCTACATGGTGACGGGCGCGGTGCTCACCGAGGTTCCCGTAAAGCTGGCGTTTTGGGCAGTGTCGTTCGTCATGGGTGAAGCCGTGCCCGACGCGGTCCTGGTGGCAGGGGGCGTGGTATTGCTGCTGGCCGGGGCGCTGGCGCTTTCTGGCGCCCGGCGAGACAGCGAGTTGCTCTGGATTGCGGCGCCGGCCGCGGCGATCGGGTTCATCGGGGTGGCGCGGTGGGTGTCGTACCCGTTCATTCCCGCGCGGATGCTCTTCGTCTTTCCCTTTCTGCTGCTGCTGTTTGTCAAGGGAGCGATGGCTCACCGCCGCGCCGGCGCGCTGGCGGTAACCGCCATTCTGGCGCTCTCGGTGTCGGGCGTGTGGTGCTATTTCCACAAGACCGGCTTTCGGAATAAGGAGTACGCAGTGCCCATCCAGGAGATCGCGGCGCACATTCGGCAGAGTTCGACCGCGGCGGATTCCCTCATCCTGGTGGATTCCGCCAACTCCGACCCGACCGCCATGGAGTACGCGCTGGGACCGTCGCGCCCATTCTTCCAGACCGGCGATCCAGCGGCGGCGCCGGCGGTTGCGCGCCTGCTGGCGGAGCCACAGATTCGGACCATCTGGTTTCTGCGCAGCACCCACGATATTACGGCGGCCAGGCTCAATGAGCGGTTCGAGCGGCAACTGCGCACGGCGATGGCGGTGACGGTGCATCCGTACGAAGCGTTCACGCCGCTCGAAATCCGCCTGATGCGCGCGATGGGGATGCGCGATCCGCCAGCCTGGTCTCACGAGCTGCTGGAGTTTCGGCGCCGGTGAAGCGGAGCCTCGGGAATTCGTTACTTCCAACCGTCCAGCACCATGCGCCCCAGTTTCTCGACGGCGGCAGAGGCCGGTTTCACGGAGATGGAGCCCATGGCCATCACGTTGATGAAGTCGTAGTCTCCGCGGAAGATGGTCAGGTTTTCCAGGCCGGACGCCTCGGTCAATAATGCATCTCTCCCGAGGCCTGCGATGTGCCCCTGCTCGACGCCCTGCTTCTTGGCATCCACGGTCGCCGTTCCTTCGTACTTGATCGGCCTGTGCCGAATGGCGATCGTGACGAAGCCGCCATCGGACCTCTTGTAATTGCAGGTGGACACAACTCCCGGAGTCTGCAGGTTGGGGTTCTTCACTCCATCCGCCAACTTGACGCCGAGCGTCTGTTCGATGTCGGCTTTCGACACGACCGTGCAGGCGTCAGCGCCCTGTCCCGGTAGTTTAGCCTGCCCGGCGGCGTCGGCGGCCGCCAGCAGGAGAAGAGCGAATACGGTGAGATAGGCTGGTTTTCGCATACAGTAATGCCACATGCCTCCCGGCGGTATATGCTACCACGAATCAGGATTTCTTTTCCGCGAGGCGGGTGGCAAATTTCGCGACGCTGATGATGGCGCGTTCGTGTGTGCCCTCGCCGATCTTTTCCGTTTCGTCCCAGGCTTCCACGCGGAATTGAATGCGGCGGCCGTCCACGGCGACGACTTCCGCCGTAAACGTCACTACCGCTCCAATGGGCGCGGCGGCCAGGTGGTACACGTCCACGTGGGTGCCCACGGTGTCGAAGCCGGCTTCGAGGAACGGCGAGACGGCGTCGCGGGAGGTCAGTTCCATGTGGCCGATCATGTGCGGCGTGGAGAGCACGCGCGGGCCCTCCGCACCCAGGAAGGTGATGGCGCACTCGCTGGTGACCAGGAGCTTCCTTTCGCCTTTAGCGCCGATGGGGATGTTGGGCATGGGGGGTATTACGCGGCCGCCAAGCCGGCCAGGACGCCGCGCATGTAGAACATGGAGCGCAGCACGCCGGGCAGCGGGTCCTTGGCGTTGATCTCGTATTCCAGGTCCACACAGCCCTGGTAATTCATCTTCTTGAGCTGCTTGAAAATGGCGGGGAACGGCATGATGCCCTCGCCCACGTCGCACTGGCTCTCCCGGCTAGTGAAATCGCGCAGGTCCTTGACGTGCATGTCGAAGAGGCGCGGGCCGGCGAGGGCGATGCTCTCGACCACATCGACGCCGGTGCGCGCGGTGTGGCCGACGTCGATACACAGGCCGACGCGCGGGTCCATGTCGCGCACCACTTCCAGAACCGACTGCGGCGAAGGGAAGTCCTTCTGCTCGGGACCGTGGTTGTGGATGGCGACCCGGATGTCGTATTCCTTGACGAACTTCTCCACCGTCCGGATGTTGGAGTGGCTGGGGATGCAGACCATCAAGGAGAGACCGAGGTCCCTGACGATCTCGAAGCGCCGGCGGATATAGTCGGGGTCGTCTTGCGCCAGGCTGATGTTGCCGGCGCTCATCAGCTTGAGACCGGCGGCGTCGAACTCGGCGCGAACCTGCCTGAGTTCCTGGGGAGTGCTGTCGTACGAGAAGTGAACGCCGTCCTTGATGCTGATCCAGGGCGCCTGGACCACCTTGAGCATTTCGATGGTTTTGGCGCGGTCGAAACTGCGAAAGGTATAGGTGGCGATGCCGAGCTTGATGCCCCAGGGCTCGGGTTCGATCTTAGCGGAGGCGGGTATCGCTCCGGCGGCGCTCAGACCCGCGATTCCAGCGGCGGCGCCCAAAAAGTTGCGGCGTGTGGTAGGGATCTTCATGGAATGCGATTCTCCCGTAACTTCCAATTCTAAGCCCTCAGCGGCACGGCGCGCCGTCCGGCGTCACCGCGATCATGGTGGTGTTGGCCGCGAGACCGCCAGCCGTCACTGCCACGGGAACCTGACAACCGTAGGGAACGCCTTGCGGGACCGTAAAGTAAATCACGTCCACGGCCGCCGATTCGGACTGCCGTCCGGCATACAGCCGCTGTGCCGCCACGCCGCCCACCGCGATGCTCACGGGCACTCCGCTCATGTCGCGGGCGGCCGTGCCCGGAGCGACATTGTCGGCGCCAGCGATGGGTCCCATCCCGGTACCCCAAAGGACGACGATCTGACCAGGTTTGGCCGGCGCCGCCGGTTGATTCAGCGGGTAGTCCGTCGGGCCGTTGTAGTTCTGAGCAATCGCCATTTCACTTCCGTTGACAGACTGGAAGAAGATACCCACGCTGGTTTTGACCACCCGGACCATAGCCGGCTGACTGGTGATGCCGTTGTAGCCGACCGTGACCTGGGCCAAGCCAATGGGCACGTTGGAAGGGAGTATCGCGTTGACCTGTCCGCTGGAGACGAACAGCAGGAAAGCATCGTACCGATTTCCGCCTGCGAGGATCTGCACGCTGGTTCCGCCCATAGACGTCTGCAGCGGAAAGGCCCAGGCTTGGACGAGCTGTGCGGGTCCGAGGTCGGTGCCGAAGATACTGAATAGTGAACCTTGGGCCAGACCATACGGCGGGATTCCGGACGCGTAACTGGCAGCGTTGACGATGCCGCCGGGGTTAATCACGGGAGTTCCGGGCGGCGCGACCGAAACGGAATAGTTGCCAAACGCGATCGCAGCGTAATTGGCGTCGCCGGAATAGGCCGCGGTCAGGGTGTGGGAACCCACGCCGAGATTATTGACGGTAATGGGAAGCAGCGGGCTGCCATTCAGCGTGCCCGTGCCGGCCGCAGCCGTGCCGTCCAGGATCGTGACCGTTCCGGTGGGCGCGGGCAGAGCCAGCGTCGCGCTTGGATCGGTCTTCAGATCCGCCAGCCAGGTCTGGTAGGGCTGGGCCTTGGTAGGGAAAACCTGGACCGTCACGGTGACACCTTGTCCGGAAGCGATCTGCGGTGGTCCCGGAATCAACTCTCCGGCAATGGGCGAGAAAACGGACGCCGGACAGGAATATGGCGGGTTGGAGGTGCTTGGTTTGCCGGCAACGGTAACCCCGGTTCCGGTGAGCATGGAAGCGAAGTTCACGGGGTCGGGACCCAGCGTGATGTTGGAGTACTGTGTGGTGACATCGGAGCTCTTGATGCCTTCCACCTGCACGTTGTTCAGAGTAACGCCGGTGGGCACGGTCGCGTTATAGCCCTCAATCTTGACCGTCCCTTCAGTGGTTGCGTGCACGTTTTGGATGGTGATGTTTGTGAATTGCGGGATCAGGCTGCCCGTGGTGACTTGGTTGTAGAACGGATCCAAAACAATGGCCTGGCGTACGCTCTGCATGCAGATATTTCTGAACGAGATGTTCTGGACGAGGCCGCCGAAACTGGCGTTGCTCTTAATGCGAACGCCAATCTGGTCGGCGTTGGCGGCGTTACCGGCAAATGAGATTCCGTCGTACACCACGTTGGCAATTCCCGTGGCGGGGTTGTTTCCAATGGATGCGCCATGCCCGTCGCCGAAGCGGTTGCCGACGACGCTCACGCCGGTTGTGCTTGGGCTGCTGCCGTACACGACCACGTTGTCGTCGCCCTCACTTATGTAGGAATTGGTAACAGTGACATTGCTGGAAAAGCCGAGATTGACTCCGTCAGTGTTATACGCATCATAAGGCGCGACGATCTTGATGCCCCAAGCCGTAAGGTTCGTGTCGTGCAGCCCCTGTACGTGGTAAAAGGGCGAGTTCCGCAACGTGATCTTGTAGAGCGTGAAGCTGTCCGTGAGGTTCACCCACAACATCTTGGGGCAGTTTTGCAGGACGGCCGGGAATTGCACCCTTGCTTGGGTCGCCAGGTCCCACCAACTCGCGGCAGAGGGCGCACCATTAATCAGCATGGGCAACTGGCCGCGGCCATCGATCGTCCCGTAACCCATGAGCCCGGCGCCATTGGCCTGGTTAGCCGAGATCAGTGGGACACAGCCGGTGTTGGTTGTGGCGAGAGTGCCGCAGGAGTGGGTTGAGTCGGCATCATAATCGCGCGGGTTGCGCGACGCAAACACGGTCACACCGGCATCCACCAGCAGCGTGACGCCCTTGGGCAGGGTAATGGGCGCGATAAGGAACGCGTTGTTCGATGCGCCGGTCTGCAGTTCGACCGCCTGGCCGGCGGGACAGCCGTTCAAGGCGGTCTGGATCCTGCCGGTGTCGAAAAGCGTCTCGCTGGCCGGGGGCAAGCCCGCCGGTCCGGCGCTCAACTGCGCCGTCAATTGCGCGCAGACAGGCGGGAAAACAGGTTCTATCACCGACGTGTATCCTGGGCGTGCAAGCCAATCACGCCAGCGCACACGATCGCGAGTCGCAAGGAGTGCTGCCTGAAAGGGCGGCAAAGGTCAGTCTTCATGGGTTCAAAGGCGGCGGTCTGTCGGGCTGTTGCGGGGCGCTTTGCTCAGCCTGGCCCGGGGGAGCCGAGTCGATATCGGGGCTTCGAATGACCTTGACCATGACGATCGCGACGAAGATCAGCGCCAGCAGGCCCAGGATTCCGAGGAAAATGGGGACGCGGTTGGCGGGGGAGAGGCGTTCGCCGCAGTTGGAGCACCTTCGGGCACTCGGAGCGATCGGTTGCAGGCAGCGATGGCAAATTTCCCCGGATGGCCGCTCGGCTGTTTTTCCCATAGGCCCTGCGCACACTATACCACCGCGAGGCAATGCCGGATGCCGCCGGTTATAATCGGATAGTGCGAACTAGCTGTGTTGCCCTCCTGATGGTGTGTCTGGCCGGCTGCAACCGCGGCGTCCAGAACAAAGATGCGGTGCGTCAAGGTGTTCTCGATCACCTGGCTCAGGTCCGAATGAACGTGGCCTCGATGAATGTGGAAGTGACGTCGGTCCAGTTCAACGGCAGGCAGGCGGAGGCGACGGTGTCGTTTTATCCCAAGGGCGGCAACGCGGCGCAGGGAATGTCGATGCAGTATCAACTCGAGCTGAAGGACGGCCGTTGGGTGGTGATGGGCCGCAAGGATGCGGGTTCCAGTCCACACGGCGGGATGCCGCCGGCGGCGCCTAGCATGGAAAATCCGCATGGCGGGGGCAACATGCCGTCTCCGGAAGACCTGCCGCCCGCCGGTCAAAAAAAATGAAGCGTGTCGCGATCCTGGGTGGCGGTCCCGCGGGGGCATTCGCGGCGGAACAACTGGCGTCCGCCGGTCTGAATGTCCAGGTGTTCGACGAGAAACTCGCCTGGGAGAAGCCTTGCGGCGGCGGTTTGACGCACAAGGCTTACAGCCAGTATCCCTTCCTGATCGAGAATTCGACGCCCAAGCGCCTCATCACCGAGACCACGCTGGCGGCTCCTCACGGAGGAGAAGTCAGCCTGAAGCTCGACGACCCGCTGCTGATCTACTCGCGTTTGGATCTGAATCGCATGTTGCTGGAGCGCGCGGAGCGGGCCGGGGCGCAGATCGAAAAGGCGCGCGTGCTGGAAATGTCGCGGTACGGGCGGGGATGGCAGCTTCGCACCAGCTCGGGGATGGCGGACGCGGATTTCTGTATTGTAGCGACGGGCGCCCGCAACGCGCTCGCCGAGGTGGGCACCGAACTGACGGCTGAAGACACCATGCCGGCGCTGGGCTACTACGTGCCGGGGGACCAGAATCGCATCGACATCCAGTTTTTACCGCGCCTCGAAGGTTACATCTGGGTGTTTCCGCGCTGCGGGCATCTCTCGGTGGGAATCTGCGGAAAGGGCGAGCCGGCCAGTTCCCTGCGTAAGCGCCTGGAGCGGTACCTGACCGGGCGCGGGATCGCCTGGAAGGGCGCGGCCTTCTACAGCCATTTGCTGCCGTCGCTCGGCGCGGCATCGTGGAAGAAGAACCGGGTGGCAGGCGAAGGCTGGATGGCGGTGGGCGATGCCGCGGGGCTGGTGGATCCGGTCACGGGCGAGGGCTTGTACTACGCCATTCGCTCGGGGGACCTGGCGGCACGCGCGCTGCTTTCCGACGTGGGCGAGCCGGCTGAGAGGGTAGGCGAATACCGGCAGTCGCTGCAACGCGACTTCGCGGCCGACCTGGAATTCGGCTCGCGACTGGCCAAGCGCTTGTTCCTGGGACGATTCCTCTTCGGTTCCGTGCCGGAGCGCATGGTGCAGTTCACGCGCCGCAGCCCGCGGTTCTCGGCCATCATCCAGGACCTGTTCGCGGGAAAGCAGCCGTACCTGGGTTTGAAGCGGCGCCTGCTGCAGAACCTGAACGGGAGCTTGTACGACGTCAGTATGAGCCTGGGGTTCAGCCGGCTGGTGCCGCGCAAGGCGGGCTAGTCATGTCTCTCAGCCACGGACATTCCAAATCGGAAGAGCTGTTTCGCCGGGCGCAGGAGACCATTCCGGGCGGCGTCAATTCGCCGGTGCGGGCGTACCGGAGCGTGGGCGGGAACCCGCCGTTCATTGCGCGCGGCGAAGGGTCCCACATCTTCGACGTCGATGGCAACGAGTACATCGACTACGTGGGGTCTTGGGGACCGCTTCTGCTGGGGCATCGGCATCCGGATATTGTGGCGGCATTGGAGGGCGCGCTGGCCATCGGCACCAGCTTCGGCGCGCCCACGGAACAGGAGGTCGAGCTGGCCGAAGCCATCCGCGATGCCGTGCCCTCGATCGAGATGGTGCGGCTGGTCAACTCGGGCACCGAGGCCACCATGTCGGCCATCCGCGTGGCGCGCGGGTTTACGGGGCGGGACTTGGTGGTCAAGTTCGAGGGCTGCTACCACGGGCACGTGGATTCGCTGCTGGTGAAGGCCGGGTCGGGAGTGGCCACGCTGGGGATCGCCGACACGCAGGGGGTGCCCAAAGCGTTCTGCGATACCACACTCTCCCTGCCGTTCAACGACGCCGATGCCGTGGAACGGGCATTCCGCGCGCACGGCGGCCGCATCGCCGCGGTGATTGTGGAACCGGTGGCGGGAAATATGGGCTGCGTGCCTCCCCTGCCCGGCTACCTGGAGGCGCTGCGCGATATCACCGCGCGGTTTGGCGCCCTGCTGATCTTCGATGAAGTGATGACGGGTTTCCGCGTGGCCTTCGGCGGCGCGCAGCAGCGCTACGGCATACGGCCGGATATGACTACGCTGGGCAAGGTGATCGGCGGCGGGCTGCCGGTGGGCGCGTATGGCGGGCGCAAGGACATCATGCGCCAGGTGGCGCCCGTGGGACCGGTCTACCAGGCCGGCACGCTATCCGGAAACCCGCTGGCGGTGGCGGCGGGGCTGGCCATGCTGCGATATTTGAAGCGGCATCCCGAAGTGTACGGCCAGTTGGAGTCGCATGCCGCGGAGTTGTGCGCGGCGGCGCCGGCGGGCGTCACGGTGAACCAGGTAGGCTCGATGTTCACATGGTTCTTCACGGACCAGCCGGTGACGGACTACGAATCGGCCAAGCGCAGCGACACGGCCCGGTTCGGGCGATTTTTCCGAGGGATGCTGGAGCGCGGCATCTACCTGGCGCCCTCGCAGTTCGAAGCGGCATTCGTTTCGGCGGCGCATTCGGAAGAGGACATCCGCGAGACTATCGTGGCGGCGGGGGAAGCGTGCAGCGATTGAGCACGTCTGGCCGGGAGTGAGCGGTATCATGAAGGTGGAGCAGACAAGGCTGCCGAACTCCTGGGAATTCCGCACCTGGAATTTATCCAGCGCACCTCCGAGTTGGGCATCCCCTACTTCCGCTTCACTGAAGAGGAATGGCAGGCGGAAGTCGGGGAGAGCAAGCGAGCCTGAGTGGTAGCCCGAAAGAGGGTGACCGCTCGAAGGCGCGCTCAAGGGGTGACGGGTCTACTCGCATCGGAGCGTGTTGGCGGGGTCCACGCGGGCGGCACCGCGGGCCGGGACGAACGCCGCCAGCGCGCCGATTGCGGCCAGCGTAGCCGCGGCGATTGCCAATGCCCCTGGATCGCGCGGCTCGACGGCGTAGAGATAGGCGCGCAGCACGCGGCCGGTGGCCAGCGAACCGGCGACGCCGATAAACAGACC
>JBAWDI010000813.1:0-3000 GCA_049590695.1 Bryobacteraceae bacterium | reverse complement strand
GCGCTGATGGCGTCGGCCAGCGCCTGCCCGGTGAGGTAATGGTGCTGATCCGCCCACTGGGCGGCAGCGGGAATATCGTTGGAGTAAGTGGCCGCAGCCAGGACTTGCGCCAGCAGCGGGTCCGGATAAAGCGCGATGCGCGCCACCAGTTGATCTAACTGTGCCGAACCGAACGACGGGGGCGCCTGGGCAAAAGCAGGAGCGGCTACAAGCACCGCCAGGATCGCCAGCGCCACCGGGACGTTTCTCATGCTCTGCATCTATTATCTCCTCAAAAACACGAAGACGGGGCCGCGGCCAGGATCGTTACCGTATCGACAACATATTCATGCGGCGCCCGCAAGCGGATCGAGAGTGCTCTAATTGTAGGTCGGCCCAGCGCGAGGTTGCTCCAGGAGCCGCCGGCCGGGCAGGATGCCATGAAACTCAGCTTTGAAAGCGCTGCGCTGCTCCTGATGATCGCGGCTGTGGTCGCGATGCTGACGCGAAGACTCCGCCTCCCTTACAGCGCGGGCTTGGTTGCCGCGGGAATGGGGCTGGCGCTCTTGCCGTTCTCACCGAGGCTCAGCCTCACCAAAGAACTCTTGTTCACAGTGCTTCTTCCTCCGCTGATTTTTGAAGCCGCGTTCCATCTTCCTTGGAAGCCCCTGCGCCGGGACCTTTCCCTGATCCTGGTGCTGGCCACCGCCGGGGTGCTTCTTTCCGCGAGCGTTACTGCCGTAGGGATGTATTATGCTGCGCATTGGGACTGGCTGAGTTCATTGGTGTTTGGCGTTCTGATTGCGGCCACGGATCCGGTTTCCGTGGTCGCCACCTTCAGGGAAGCAAGGGCGCACGGGCGCTTGCTCCTGCTGGTGGAAGCCGAGAGTCTTTTTAATGACGGCACCGCGGCCGTTGCTTTTGGGGCCGTCGTGGCATGGGCACTGGGCCACAGCCCCACTCCTGTTGAGATGACCGCGACAATTCTCATGATGGTGGGAGGCGGTCTGTTGTGCGGAGCGGCCGTAGCAGGGGTTATGCTGCTGCTGGCCGGCCACACCCAGGACCATCTCGTCGAAATCACCTTCACGACCGTAGCCGCCTATGGCTCCTTCCTCCTCGCGGAGCATTTCCACCTGTCCGGCGTATTGGCTACGCTGACGGCCGGGCTGATGTTGGGGAATCTCGGTCCGCTCGGCGCGATCTCCCCCCGCGGAAGGGAGGCGGTTCAGGCTTTCTGGGACTACGCCGCTTTCGTTGCCAATTCGCTGGTGTTTCTTCTGATCGGCATGCACGAAGCTCGCCAGAATTTCGCGGCTGTGTGGCTGCCAGCCATTGCCGCAATCCTGCTGGTACTGCTCGGCCGGGCGGTCGCGATCTATCCCTGCTGTCTTCTGTTTTCGTGGTCTGCTCTTCGCGTGTCTTGGCGGCATCAGCACCTTCTGTTCTGGGGCGGACTGCGCGGCGCGCTGGCGCTCGCCCTGGCGCTGGGGCTCCCGCCGGAAGTGCCCGCACGGGAATCCATCATCACCATAAGCTTTGCCGTGGTCGCATTTTCTGTCTTTGTACAGGGTCTGACGATGACGCCGCTCTTGCGGAGAATCGGAGAGATTCCGAACCGGTCGCCTGTGCACACCCAGTGATTCAGTGCTTGCCCGGCGCTTGCTTCACGGGTACGGGCGCCGGTGGAATTCTTTGCGCCTTCAGAGTAAGATCCCGTATCCCAAGCCTGGTTTGCAAGCTCTGCAACACCATGCTGATCGGGACCGCGCCCAGATCCTTGGCGGCCTGATAGCGGACGTCGACCTCAATTCCCGCGGTACCCAGGACCACGGAAAAGTCCTGCATCGCCGCGTCCGATGAAGGCCAAATATCCTGGATGATGGGACGGACTCTGTCCAGCAGATCCTGCTGCATTTCGCCGGCGGTCTTTTCCGCTGGGACCACGGGAGCCGGCCGCTCGAGGCGCTCCATCAGGGCAGCCAATTCACTCTTGCTCGCGACGGCATCGACCGAGAGCCGAACGTCGCGGCCCGTCCGGCGCATGAGGTCCCGCCGTGCCTCGGTCACTTTCGACTCGGGAATACGTTTAGTCGAGATCAAACGAATCACGATTTCGTTCTGGCCAAACGTCACCTGCTGCGACACGATGGCGTCTGAAGGTACGAGGCGTTTCACTTCGTCCTGCACCGTTCCCCTGGTAACCGTTTCACTCGCAACCTGAAGCAAGGCCCGGCGCAGCGGAACCGCGATGGAGGCGAGCAGAATCAGGAGCATCAGAACGCGCCAGCGCAGTTTCCCTCCAGCCGCCAACGTCCGCGCAATTCGACCGTGCGGCAAGATTCGCGCCAGCGACTCGTGCCGCCAGGATGCGACCATCGCTTGCCGGACCTCCGGACTGCTCATTCCGACCCCTAGGAAGACAAGGAACGCGCTCGCCACAATGGCGACAAGGTTGGTCACGAAAAGAAGACCCGCTCCGCCCACGATTTCCAGGTTCAGGCCGCCGCCCAGGCCGAAGCCCATGGCGCAGAGTGGCGGCATCACCGCTACGGCGATCGCGACTCCGGGCAGGACAGTCACGCCATCGCCCCCTCCGCGGCAAATCACGACCGAACCCGCCAAACCAGACAACAACCCAATCCCCAAGTCGAGCAGATTGGGATTCGTGCGAGCGAGGATCTCAGATGTAGCGGAATGAAACGGCAATAGCCAAACCAGAAAACCGGAAAAAGCGACAGAGACCGCGACGCTGGCAAGAAGGTTGAGTACGGCCTTGATTCCCAGGTAAAGATCGCCCACGGCCAAGGCCAGGCCCGTCGCCATGATCGGCCCCATCAAAGGAGAAATGAGCATGGCTCCAATAATCACCGCCGGGCTGCTCTCAACCAATCCGAACGTAGCGATGCCGGCGGAAAAGAAGATCTCGAGCCAGTAACTCAGGCTGGTGATTTCGGCAGCCGCGAAAACTCGCTCGCAGACCTTGGGTCTTGCGCCCGGTTGCATGCCAAGCCACGCCTG
>JBAWDI010000812.1:0-1786 GCA_049590695.1 Bryobacteraceae bacterium | reverse complement strand
ATGCCGGCATCTGGAAGGATGAGCACATCGCGCCGCTCGAGCGCATCGCCAGCTTCCTGCGGGAGCACGGCGCGGTGGCTGGAATCCAGCTTGCGCACGCCGGCCGCAAAGGCAGTACGCGCCGCCCGTGGGAAGGGGGCGGGAGTATTCCGGAGCCGGCCGGCGGCTGGCAAACGGTGGCGCCCAGCGCGGTCCCGTTCGAGGCCCAAGATCCCGTCCCCGCCGAGCTGTCGCACGCCGGAATTCACTCCATCGTCGATGCGTTTCGGACGGCCGCGGGGCGCGCGCTCCGCGCCGGTTTCCAGGTGGTCGAGATCCACGGCGCGCACGGCTACCTGATTCATGAGTTCCTGTCTCCACTCAGCAATCGCCGCACCGACGAATATGGCGGGACCTTCGAAAACCGTATCCGCTTCGCCCTGGAAGTGGCCCGGGCGGTGCGCGGGGCATGGCCGCTCAACCTGCCGCTGTTCCTGCGGATTTCCGCCACCGATTGGGTCGAGGGCGGCTGGACTCCCGGCGAGTCCGTCGAACTGGCTCGCCGCGTGCGGCCGCTGGGGGTCGATCTCATCGACTGCTCGTCGGGCGGTTCGGCGGCCCACGCCCAAGTGCCGCTCGCTCCCGGCTATCAGGTTCCCTTTGCCGAGCGCATCCGCCGCGAGGCCGGCGTTCTCACCGGCGCGGTCGGGCTGATCACTACGCCCCAGCAGGCCGATGAGATCATCCGTTCGGAGAAGGCCGACCTGGTGCTGCTGGCGCGCGAATTCCTGCGCAATCCCTACTTCCCGCTGCACGCCGCCAGGGCGCTCGGCGCGGAAGTCGACCCGCCGGTGCAGTATTTGCGGGCTTTCCCGCCCCCCTGAAAAACAAAAGGCGGCCCTTCCACGCAAGGCTGCGGGAAGGGCCGCCTGATCTTACCTTACCGGCACAGCGGCCGGAATCGGGTGAATGTTAATCTGCCAACCGCTTGGCAGTGGCTTCGGTGGTCATGGGCGCACCACCACCCCGGCCCGGACGAGTGATCTTCAACTTCAACTCATTGCCGGAAACCGTGCCGGCGTACTCCGTCGTCATCGAATTGTCGCACATCTGGATGGTGATCTTGAAGGAGATGTTGTCGCCATCGATCTTGCCTTCGGAGATCTGCGTTTCCATGGGATCGCCGCCGCGGCCAGGCCTCACCACACTGCCGGTCAGCGTGCTTCCATTGGCCTTCAGGTTAAGCGTCACCTGGGTGGGGTTTCCACCTCCCCGGCCGGCTTGTTCATAAACCCACTTGCCGGTGACATCCGCCGCCATCGCGACGAACGCTACCACAAGCAGAATCGTAAATACAAAAAGCAGCTTTTTGGTCATAGTAACAGTCTAGGCGTTGCCCAACTGCCGGATGTTACCCTCCTGGGTGATATTCGGCCAAAAAACACAAAAAGCGGCCCTTCCGCCGCGCCGTGGAGCAGGCGTTTCGCCTGCCATGCCGGTATTCCTACCGGCATTCCCCGAAGAACGCCGGCACGGACGCCGACGTGGCAACCTAAAAGGTCGCTCCACGGATCGAGCGAAGGCGCATTTTTTGCGCCGCACTACACTAAGTGGTGGACCGCTTGGCGGTCAATTCGCTGGTCGTCGGCCCATTCCGCCCTTCGCGATTCACCTTCAGTTTCAACTCGTCGCCGGAGAGCGTGCCCTCGTACTTGGTCACCATCGTGTTGCCGTTGAACTCCACCTTCACCGTGAAGGAGATGTTGTTTCCGTCTATCTTCCCGTCGGAGATTTCACGCGCCTGCGG
>JBAWDI010000811.1:0-1730 GCA_049590695.1 Bryobacteraceae bacterium | reverse complement strand
ACCAGGATTTTCGGGTGCATCCAACTACGAGCTTAGCAGGCTGCTGAAATGGGCCATCTGACGCGCTGGCCTCCTCCGCACACGCGCATCGGCCGGGGACCGGTACCGCCGATCCTTGGCAGGCGGGTTCTATAAGGCCCAAACATGAAGGTTTCTTAATTTTCAGATATTCGTGCCCTTGTGCCCGAATCGGAGTATAATTCGAGAAATATGAAGAGACTGCTATTGGTGCTTGCTTGTGTCTCAACAGCCATGGCAAATACCGTCACGCTCACCATGGACGAGGTCACGACGCAGCCGATCAACGGATTGGCCGTCACGAAGGGTGGCATCACTTTCACGTTTTCCGATGCGAGTGGAAACCTGTACTACCATACCGTCGGCGCTGGGATACTGACATACGAGCAGGATCCTGCAATCACGGGTCCACCTGAGCCGTTCGGAGTCGCGTTCTCCGTGCCTATCAGCACCATTCAGTTCGGAATGTCGGGAGGCCCCCAACACACTCCGGCAACGCCGATCGCAACGGTCAGTTTCTACAATGGCGCGACGCTGATCACTACCGTGGCGCTGAATTCCTCCTTGACGGACCCGTATCCGGAGGGCCAGCTCACCTATACATCCGCCACGCCGGTGACGAGCATGATCGTCACACCATCCACCGTGTTTGGAGCAATAGGGTTCGATAACCTGAGAGTGACCACCCCTTCCATCCCCGTCCCCGCAGCCTCGCCATTAACGCTCGCCCTCATGACGCTGGGCATCGTCGGCCTGGGCGGCTACGCGTTGCGAAGGCGGTTTGGGCCTTCCACCAGCCACTAGAGCTTGAGGCGGCCCGGGGGGCTCGACAAGCGGTTTTCGGCCTCGTTCAGCGCGCTGTCGGCGTGCCGCCCTGCTACAATCGAACCACGACGATGTCCACCGACGCAGAACAGCCGAGAACCACCGTGGAAGAGCTCGCCGCGCGCTTCCGCGCCGAGATGATTCCGCTCACTGGCAAGTTCTCCTATTTCTCCACCCTGCCCATGGCGGAGGACGATCTCCGGCAGTACCTCAACGACCCCATCGCCGCCATCTCGCCGGCCATCGTCGCGGCGCTTCCGCCCATGGGCATTCTGCTGGCGCCCTACCTGGAAAAGGCCAACGGCAAGGGCGCGGATACCGTGACCTTCGAGCGCCCGCACGAAACCCGCCAGATTCTCTGCTCGCGCAGCGAAACCAGCGGCATGACCGTGCTGGCGTTCGGCATCAAGGACGTCGAAGTGGCCGGCTATCACTACCAGTTCTATAGTGCGCTGGCCGCGCTGTTGGCGGACCACTGGCCCGCGGAAGTGCAGGAGCGCTTCTATCGCACCATCCGCGAAGAACTGAGCGGGGAAGTCCACGGCGAAGTCGACGAGAAGAGCTGGCATCTCAAGCAGGCCCTGCTCCGCCGGCAGAAAAACGTGCGCCAGGAAACCAAGCTCTTCCGCGAGTACGCCCGCCAGGCCTTCGAGGATACCCTCACGCTTTACCTGCACGGCACCTGCTGCGACATCGACGTGGAAACCGGCCCCCGCCAGATGCCCAGCAGATATCTGCGCCGCCGCCTGGAGCTGCTCATCTCGCTCTTCCCGCCGCCCGAAGGCTACGCCGTGCTGCCCGAGCAGTTGAAAGCGCGGTAAACCTATTTCGGTGACAGGCTACGCAACCCCCAAATGCAAATCGGTGAGAGGAGCGGGGTTTCGGGG
>JBAWDI010000810.1:0-1933 GCA_049590695.1 Bryobacteraceae bacterium | reverse complement strand
GGCATGCCGTTCAAAGTCTTCATCGCCCATCTTCTCAAGGGGCATC
The DNA here is from genome assembly GCA_049590695.1 of Bryobacteraceae bacterium. GTDB lineage: Bacteria > Acidobacteriota > Terriglobia > Bryobacterales > Bryobacteraceae > Fen-178. Next base: position 1,887 of record JBAWDI010000810.1, on the reverse strand, counting down.
ATCGTTCACTCTTCGATAGCACGTCGAACCGGCACACGAAGGTAGGGGCCGGGCATGCCCGGCCCCACGGCTCAGTAGCCGCCCCGCCCCCCCGCCGGCTGCGGCGCGGGCAACTCCTTGCGCGGCAGCTTGTCCGGCCGCGTGGCCGCGTTGTATACAAACGCCGCCTCGATCACCGCCATCTGCTCCAGGTCGGCCTGCTGGATGCGGTCGTACACATCCATGTTCGAGTGGTGCGAGCGGGTCTCGTAGTCCATGGGGTCCTGGATGAACTGGAAGCCCGGCAACCCCACGGCGTCGAACGACTGGTGGTCCGTGCCGCCGGTGTTGCGAATCGTGACGACGCCCTCGGTCATGTCCTTCAGCGCCGCGAACCAGGCTTCGAAGATGGGCCGCATCATCTCGTTGCCTTGCAGGTAGACGCCGCGGATGCGCCCGGTGCCGTTGTCGATGTTGAAGTAACCGGACAAGCGACCGTGTTCGGCAGTCGTCTTCATCACCGCGGGATCGGCGAAGTGCTCCTTCACATAAGTGCGGGAACCCAGCAGCCCCTGCTCTTCACCGCTCCAAAGAGCCATGCGGACGGTGCGGTCCATCTTGAGGTTGAGGCTCTTGAGGATGCGCATCACCTCCATGGAAACCGCGCTGCCGGCCCCGTTGTCGGTGGCGCCGGTGCCATAGTGCCAGGAATCGAAGTGCCCGCCGACCATCACCAGCTCGTCCTTCTTGGCGGCGCCGGGGATTTCCGCGATCACGTTGAAGGAATCGGTGTTGGGGTCGAACTCGGTCTTGATGTCGAACTGGAGCTTCACCGGGACGTTGTGCTCCAGCAGCCGCGCGATGCGGTTATAGTGCTCCGCCGTGAGGGACACCTGGGGCGGGCTGGACTCCAGAGTCGCGAGGGGGATGGGCGTGCTGGTGCCATCGGGGTTGCGGATCGAGGTCGGCGCGCCGCCGCCGAACAGCGTGCCGCTTTCGCCCCTGGCCGTCAGGGTCAACAGGACCCCTTCATCCTTCATGAAGGTGCGCAACCGGCCCTGGAAAGCCTGCCGCTCTTGCATGGTCATCTGGGGCTGGCCGGCCATTGCGCCACCACGGCCGCCGCGCCCGCCGCCGGTGGGTATGATCTCCGGGACCAACTCCGCCAGCTCGGCATCCGTGTACCGATGACCCAATGGCGTGGTGGGGAAGGGAAGCATAAGCACCGGAGACGTCAGGACAATCTTACCCTTCAACTTTCCATGGAATTTGTCCATGTCCGCCGGGGTCTGGATCTCGGCCAGTATGGCTTCGCCCGTCACCGCGCCATTGGTTCCGCCGGTCCAGGCCACCGGCATGCCGATTAACGGCTGGTACGTAGGCGCTACCATGCTTCCGGCGAAGTACGTGCACTGCCAACCCGGCATGTCCGAGGACCACTTCTCCAACTGGACGTTGCTGAGGCCCCACTCCTTGAGCTGGCCGGCGGCCCACTGTTCGGCGGCGCGGAATTGCGGGGAATTCGTCAGACGCGGTCCGTAGCGGTCGGTGAGGTTGTACATGATGTCCATGACCCTGGAAGGTCCGCGGCCACCACCACCGAATCCTCCGCCACTACCGAGTTCGGCGACCTTGATCTTGTGGATCGCGTCCAAGTCCACCCGCTCCTGCGCTATGACAAGCAGCGGAACGAGCAGAAGAAGCGCAACAATAAGAATGGCTTTTCGTGACATACTCGCAGTTGTCGAGCATATCAGATAATGCGGGCGAAAGGTGGGGCGCTGGCAGGGTCGAAAAACCCCACCCCCTCATGCCTGCATGCCCGCTGGAAGTGGCCCACCTACTATGCGATAGCCGAGCTTTTGAAGTTCTTTGATCATTCGGGCTGCGCGCGTGCGTTTGGACTTG
>JBAWDI010000809.1:0-5298 GCA_049590695.1 Bryobacteraceae bacterium | reverse complement strand
ATCCACCACAGCATCGAACCGCAGAAGATCCCGGCCACCAGAAACACGGTCAACCACCAATGCCTGGGATTCCCCATGCCGAGCGCCGCCAGGAGGGCGAGAAACGACAGCACGGTTGTCGGATTCGTGAGGGTCAAAAGAAATGTCGACCTGATATCCGAGTACGCGCTTTCGCGGTCTTGCAGGTGCGCGTCCAGCCGCCTCGGCCGCTTGAAGAAGTACCAGATGCCGATCGCCACCAGCAGAATGCCGCCGAACAAGCGAATCCAAAATTGTTCCCGTACCAGGAACTGGATGACGAGTGTGATGCTGAAGCCCGCGATACCGCCGTACAGCATATCGGCCGCCGCCGCTCCGACGCCGGAGATCACGCCCGACCTCCATCCCGCCCCAATCGTCCGGCGAATGCACAAGATGTTCACCGGTCCCACGGGCATCGCAATCATCAGGCCGGCGATGATGCCCCCTATCAGCAACTCGATTGCTCTCATTCGGCGGCTATCACCTCAACTGTTGTTTGGGCAGCGAAGGCCGCATCTCAATCCGGCTGATCATGGTTCGCGCCGGCATGCTCAGCACCAGCGCCACCGCCTCGGCCACGTCTTCCGGAGCGATCATCCAGCTTGTGTCGCCGCCGCGCTTGGCGGGGTCGCCCGAGAATCCCGTGTCCACGCTGCCCGGCATGATGTAACTAACCCGAACGTTGTCGTAGCGGTGGTCCAGCATCATGGCTTCGCTGAATCCGTTGAGTCCGAATTTGGATGCGTTGTAGCCCGCGCCGCCGCTGAACGCGTTCTTCCCCGCGAGGCTCGAAATATTGACGATGAAGCCGCCGCCGCGCTTGGCGAAGCGTTCCAGCGCCTCCCGGGAACAGTAGAACGGCCCGTTCAGATTGAGATCGATATTGCGATGCCACTCCTCCGGCGTCATCTCCGCCACTTTGCGGAAGACTCCTTCGCCGGCGTTGTTGACCAGGATGTCGAGCCCGCCGAATTCCCGGTCCACGGCCCGGAAAAACTCGCCGACCTGCTCCACCTTGGTGACATCCGCCGCATGTCCCGCGATCCTCCCCAGCGGCTGCATCTCGCCGACCGCCCGCGTTACCGATTCGCCGCTCCGCCCGCAGATGGCGACCGCCACCCCCTCGCGCAGAAGCCGCTCGGCGATGGCGCGCCCGATCCCTCGCGTGCCGCCCGTGACCACTGCGATCTTGCCTGAAAGTGTCTCCATGTTTAGATTGTCGCAACTCCGTGGGGGCCGGGCATGCCCGGCCCCTACCGCCCCGCCCCCAACCGCGCGGTAGATCCCGGCTGGCGGTGTATACTGGACAGGTCTTAATGACGACTGCGGAGGAGCAAGCGGCCCGCCGCCGCTGGCCGGCCATTCGAGGTCTTCGCTGGTGGATCGTGGGAATGGTTTGTCTCGGGACCATCGCCAATTATCTGACCCGAAATTCCCTCGCCGTGATGGCCCCGCAACTGAAATCCAGTCTGCATTTCACCACCCGGCAATACTCCTATGTCGTCGCTGCATTCCAGCTTGCCTACACCGTGATGCAGCCGGTCTGCGGCTTCATCATCGACACCCTCGGGTTGCGGTTGAGTTTCGCCCTCTTCGCGGTTGCCTGGTCCGTTACCGGCGGCCTGCACGCTCTCGCCCGCGGTTGGCCATCGCTCGCCGCGTTGCGCGGAGTGCTCGGCCTTACCCAGGCGTCGGCCATTCCCGCTGGCGTAAAGGCCGTCGCCGAGTGGTTCCCCGGCAAAGAGCGCTCCGTCGCGATCGGGTATTTCAACGCGGGAACCTCGGTGGGAGCCTTGATCGCGCCGCCCGTCGTCGTCTGGTTGGTGCTCCACTACGACTGGCGGACGGCTTTCGCGGTCACCGGCGGCGTCGGCATTTTTTGGGCCGCCGCATGGTGGCTCTTCTACAGAGCGCCGGCCGATCATCCAGCATTGCTCCCCGCCGAGCGCGACTATATTCTGGCGGGCCGCCCCCCCGTCAAGCCAGGCTCTCGCGTTCCGGCTCGGGAAATCTTGAGACGCCGCGGTTTCTGGGGCATTGCTCTCGCCCGATTCCTGGCCGAGCCAGCCTGGCAGACATTCAATTTCTGGGTTCCACTCTATCTCGCCACCGCGCGCCATATGGATTTGAAGGGCATCGCGCTGTTCGCCTGGCTTCCCTTTCTGGCCGCGGATGTCGGTAGCGTTCTCGGCGGCTACCTCTCGCCCTTGCTGATGCGCTGGTGCGGCCTCACCCTGGTCGCCTCCCGCGTGGCGGGCGTCTCGATCGGCGCTATCATCATGATTGCGCCCGGCTGTGTGGGGCTGGCCGGCACACCTTCCATCGCCATTGCTCTTCTCTGTCTCGGTGGCTTCGCTCACCAGATCATATCCGGCCTCCTCAATACTCTGACCATCGACGTCTTTTCCGAACAAGAGGTCGCCACTGCCAATGGTCTTACTGGAATGGCGTCGTGGACCGGCGGCCTTTTGTTCTCGTTATTGGTCGGGGCTCTCGCGGAGCGCGTGGGTTACGGTCCGCTGTTCGGATGTCTGGGAGTCTTCGATTTGCTCGGAGCGTCCATCCTGATCGCATTCATACGTCCCCGGTGGCGTCTGCCATGAACACTTATTCCACGGTTTACGATCCTCCGTTGTTTCGCGTTAGTGCCAGGTCCCGGGGTCGCATCGACCTTGTCGGTTCGACGCCAGCCGCGGCGCATGTCTTCATTCTCGAAGAAGACATAGTCAGAATCATGGTGCTGCCCGATGGCGCCATTCACCAACCCGTGACTTGGGCCATCGCCCCGGGACTCGACGACGTTCCCGTCGAGGGCCGCGATCGTTTCGACCTCTCAGGTTTCACGTGTCCCGATTTTACCCTGGATGAGCAGCCCGGCCGCATCGCCATTGAGACCTCGCGAGTCCGCCTGACCGTCGCCTTACTCGGATTTTCCTGTCACTGGGAAGTCTGCGTAAACGGCCGATGGCTCGACGCCGCCCGCGATCGCCCCACACAAGCCTATAACTTCGGCTGGTGGGATGACAAAGCCTACCATTACCTGGTCCGCGACCGCACTGAGATGTACTTTGGTCTGGGCGAGAGGTCCGGCGATATCGACCGCGCCGGCCGGCGGTTCCGTATGTGCAATATCGATGCCATGGGTTATAGCGCCCGGACCTCCGACCCGCTATACAAGCACATCCCTTTCTACATCACCTGGAAAGGTGGGGCAGGCGCTTTCGCCTGCCAATCCGGCCTGGCATTCGGCCTCTTCTACGACACCATAGCCGACTGCACCTTCGACTTGGGCTGCGAACTCGACAATTACCACGGCCTGTATCGCTATTTCTCCGCCGACCACGGCGATCTGGACTATTACTTCCTGGCCGGCCCCGCCGTTGCCGATGTCTCGCGCCGCTTTACCTGGCTTACCGGACGCCCTGCTTTTATGCCCCGATGGGCCTTAGGTTACTCCGGCTCGACCATGAGTTACACCGACGCACCCGATGCCCAGAAGCGCATGGGAGAGTTTCTCGACCACTGTGCCCGCCACCGCATTCCGTGTAGCTCGTTCCATCTTTCCTCGGGCTACACCTCCATCGGCGGCAAGCGCTGCGTCTTCACCTGGAATCGCGAAAAGTTTCCAGACCCGGCGGCTTTTGTGCGCAGCTATCTGGATGCCGGAGTCCACTTATGTCCCAATATCAAACCTTGTCTGTTGAGAGGTCATCCGGCATTCGAGGAGGCACGGCAAAGAGGTCTGTTCCTCAAGGACGAGAGCGGCGAACCGGCGTGGGTGCAATTCTGGGACGAAGTGGGCGCCTACCTGGATTTCACCAATCCCCGCGCCATTCAGTGGTGGAAGGCCAAGGTCAAGTCCGCATTGCTCGACTACGGAGTTTCCGCCACCTGGAATGACAATAACGAGTTCGAGGTCTGGTCGCCCCGCGTCTTCGCTCACTGTTTCGGAAGGCCCTGTCCCGCGCGCGAGATTCGCGCCGTTCAGCCGCTGCTTATGATGCGGGCCTCGCGAGACGCTCAGCGGGAGCGCCATCCCGGCCGCAGGCCGTTCCTGGTTACACGCTCTGGAATGGCCGGCATGCAGCGCTACGCGCAAACCTGGTCGGGCGACAACTTCACCTCGTGGGAGACGCTGAAGTACAACATCAAGATGGGCTTGGGCCTGGCCCTTTCCGGCGTCTCCAACACCGGCCACGACGTTGGCGGCTTTGCCGGACCGCGCCCCGATCCGGAATTGTTCGTCCGCTGGGTGCAGGCCGGAATCTTCATGCCGCGATTCTCCATTCACTCGTGGAATGACGATGGCACCGCCAATGAGCCCTGGATGTACCCGGAAGTCACTCCTCGAATCAAGCAATTGATCGATTTGAGAACTTGGTTGACTCCTTACTTGTATCTGCTGCTCTGGCGGTACCGAACGGAGTACGAGCCGGTAATTCGGCCGGTTTTCTACGATTTCCCCGGCGACCCCCAGTGCTATCTCGAGAACGACGATATGATGCTGGGCCCATCGCTGCTGGTAGCCGCCGTGGTGGAGCCTGGCGCTCAAACCCGCACCGTATACCTGCCCCGCGGCGCCGCCTGGTTCGACGTGTGGTCGGGCGCGCGTTGGCAAGGCGGTCAGTCGGTCCAGTTGCCCGCTCCCTGGGATTGGCCTGTGCTGCTGGCGCGAGCCGGCAGCGTGATTCCAGTTTCCGTGGGCGGCCTTCGCGGCTTTCTGCTGTTTCCGCTGCTGGAAGGTGAGACCTTCGGCCAGAGCTACGAAGACGACGGTGAGAGCGAAGCGTATCGCGAAGACGGGTTTGGGTCCTGGCACGTCGGCGTAAACAGCGATCCCCGCGCCTTGCAAGTGTCGGTTACCCGTTCGGGCCGATTCACCGGGAGTGGAAACGAGTTGGTGCTGATCTTGCCCGCAAGCGAGCTTCGACCGGTGAACATGTCCGGAGCGCTCCTGCTGGAGGACGATCGCGCCAACGGCCAACGCCGTCTTCGGGTGAGGCTCGTATAGATCCTTGTCCGTAGCCGGCCCTCCGCCCCGCCTTGCTAGAATGAATCCAGCCATGCCTTCCGGCCCGTCCACATCTCCGGTGCGCCAGATTCTCGAAAACCATCTCTCGCAGTTGTCGCTCGAAGTGGACAGCCTTTTCGCCGTCGCCCGCGAGAACGAGAGGGGCGAGTTCGCCGTCCAGTTGAACCAGGCCGTCCGCCGCATCCGTCAGGCGGCCGATCCGGACGAGCTCGGCGCCACGCTGCTGGACGCCGCCGGCGCGTTCT
>JBAWDI010000808.1:0-8961 GCA_049590695.1 Bryobacteraceae bacterium | reverse complement strand
GGTGTCGCTCGAGCCGGCCAGCCCGGAGCTGAGCGGGGTGCAAGTGATGGCGCGGGCGCTCGACGCCGTGGCGCGGGCGAACGTCGAGGTGCTGCTATTTTCCAGTTCCAGCTACCGCCAGAATTTCTGCTTCCTGGTGCGCGAGGAGGAGCTGGAGCGCGCGGTTGCGGCGCTGGAATCGGCGCTGGCGCTGGAACTGGCCCACCACTACGTGCATCCCATCCACGTTGATCGGGACGTGGGCCTGCTGGCGGCCGTAGGCGAAGGCATGCAGGGGAAACCGGGCCTGGCCGGCCGCATCTTCACGGCCATCTCGCGCGAGCAGGTGAACATCATCGCCATCGCGCAAGGGTCGAGCGAGCTGACGATCGCGGTGGTAGTCCGCCGCGATGGGCTGGAACGCGCGGTGCGGGCGGTGCATGCCGAGTGCGGGTTGGGGCGGCGGCCGCCGGTTCCGGTGTCCCCATTTTCGCCGAAGAAGCGTGGGAGGTAGGGGCCGGGCATGCCAGGCCCGTGCTGAACAATCGCCGACCGCCGCATTGACAGACGAAAGCGTCTGTCCCACGTGGGGCAGCCGCTTCCGCCTGCCAACCCGATCAAGGACCGTTTGAAGAGATTGAAGGAGATGTTGCGATGAAAAGCGAAAAGCTGGAAGTGGTGAGGGGAAGCGGCAATGTGTTCCGCGATCTGGGACATGACAACGCCGATGCCGAACAGTTCAAGGCGCTCGATCGCGAACACCTGACTGTGCGCGCCGCGCAGAGCCGCACCGGAACAACGGCGGCCGATTTCTCGCGCATCCGCAATGCGGATCTCGGGCGGTTCACCGTCGATCGCCTCATCTCGATCATCAACCGGCTCGGGTCGCGCGTCGAGGTAAAAGTCCGGTTGCATCGCGCCGAACCAGTCGCGCAAGAGGCGCGGCCGTGAAGGGCGGGAAGCACACCGGCGGCAAGACCGCCGGCGCTACTTGATATACTATTATTTTCCCCTTTAGAAGACAGGAGTTTTTCCTCAAATGTTTGATCTGTTTCGCAGCCGACAGAAGACCGTGCGCATCTTTCTGGGCGCCTTGCTACTACTGGTGGCGCTCTCCATGCTCACCTACCTGGTCCCCAGCTATAACACGGGGTCGAATACCTCGGACACCATCATCGCGGAGATCGGCAAGAACGACGTGATTACCCTGCCGGAGGTGCAGAGACTGATCCAGAACACGGTGCGCGGCCGGCAGTTGCCGGCGGATGTCCTGCCAACCTACATCCCTACCATGGTGGACCAACTGGTGACCGAGCGCGCGCTGGCCTATGAAGCCGCGCGGTTGGGGTTCCAGGTGACCGACGCGGACCTGGCGGACACCATCCGCCAAACGGCGCCGGGCCTGTTTCAGGACGGCAAGTTCGTGGGGGCGGACGCCTATGCCGCCATGCTCGCCCAGCAGAATCTCACGATTGGGGAATTCGAAAGCGATCTGAGGCGGCAGATCCTGATTTCACGGCTGCGCGACGTGGCCCTTGAAGGCACCATCGTCACACCACTCGAGATCGAGCAGGCGTTCCGGAAGAAGAACGAGAAGATCAAGATCGAGTACGTCAAGATCCCCAACGACAAGTACCGCGCGGAAGCGCAGCCCTCGGCGGAGGAAGTGCAGAACTTCTACAAGGCGAACAACGCGCGCTACCAGACGCCCGAGTCCAAGAACCTGGCCATCCTGATTGCGGACCCCGCGAAGATGGAGCAGGCCGCCACTCCGGCGGACGCCGATCTGCGGCTCATGTACAACCAGAACCAGGCCTCGTTCCGCACGCCGGAGCGCGTCAAGGTGCGGCATATTCTGCTGAAAACCGAGGGCAAGCCGGCGTCGGAAGAGCCGAAGATCAAGGCCCAAGCCGAGGACCTGCTGAAACAGATCCGGGGCGGGGCGGATTTCGCCGCGCTGGCGAAGAAGAACTCCGAGGACACCGGGTCGGCCGCCAATGGCGGCGAGTATCCGGGTTGGGTGACGCGCGGCCAGACCGTGCCGGAGTTCGAACAAGCGGCGTTTTCCCTCAAGCCGGGCCAGACCAGCGGCTTGGTCAAGACGCAGTATGGGTACCACATCATCCAGGTGCTGCAACACGAAGATGCGCGCTTGCAGCCTTTCGAGGAAGCCAAGAGCGAGCTGGCGGCCCAGTGGAAGAAGCAGAGCGCGAACGATGCCATGAACAAGATCTCCGACACGGCCCAGGCGGCGCTGCAGAAGGACCCGGCGCACCCGGAAAAGGTCGCGGCCGCCCTGAACATGCAACTGGTGCGCGTGGACGGTTTCGCGCCAGGCCAAACGGTCAAGGAGATTGGCGCCAGTCCGGACTTCGAGCAGGCCGTCGCGGGCCTGGCCAAGGGCGAGGCCTCGCAGTTGCTGGCCTTGTCGGACAATAAGGTCGCGCTGGTCCTGGTGACGGACGTGACGCCGCCACGGCCGCAGACATTCGAGGAAGTCCAGAGCAAGATTCGCGACGCGATGGTGCAGAGCAGGCTGGCGGCGGCCGTGCAGAACCACGCCAGGGACCTGGTGGAGAAGGCCAAGTCGATGGGCGGCGACCTGGCGAAGGCGGCTAAGTCGATGGGCCTGGAAGTGAAAACCTCGGGCGAAATCGACCGGTCGGGTACCATCGAAGGCCTGGGCTCCGCCAATTACGTGCAGGAAGGCTTCACACGTCCCGACGGAACCGTGTTTGGCCCCATCTCCACGCCGGATGGAACGGTGGTGGCCAAGTTGCTCCAGCACGTCGCTCCGGACCTGTCGAAACTGCCGGAGCAGCGGGTGGCCCTGCGCGACGAAATCAAGAGCCAGAAGGCCCGCGACCGGAATTCGCTCTTCGAAGCGGGACTGCGCCAGGCGCTGATCAAGCAGGGCAAGATCAAGATCCATCAGGATGTGATCGACCGGCTGCTGGCGGGCTACCGCGGCTAGCCAACCGGATGATCCACGCTGTCATCGAATTTCTCCGGTCGCTGACCAACCCCGAGCGGCTCATCCAACTGCTGAGCACGCTGCTCTCCGGCTGGCTCGGGTACCTGGCGCTCTGCGGGGTGGTGTTTTCCGAGACCGGTCTGCTGCTGGGCTTCTTTCTCCCGGGAGATTCGCTGCTGTTCACCGTCGGGGTGGTGGCGGGCGCGGGGCAGTTGAACATCGTGCTGGTGAACGTGGCGCTGATGGCGGCGGCCATGGCGGGCGACTCCACCAACTACTTTCTGGGCCGTAGAACCGGGCCGCGCATTTTCAGCCGTCCGGACTCGCGCCTGTTCAAGCAGGAATACGTGACCCGCACCAAGGCGTTCTACGAGCGGTATGGAGGCAAGACGATCGTCCTGGCCCGGTTCGCGCCGATCATTCGCACGTTCGCGCCGTTCCTGGCCGGCGTGGGGGGGATGCCCTACCCGCGTTTTCTTTCTTTCAGCGTGTTCGGCAGCACGGGGTGGGTCTTCCTGCTGACCATGCTGGGCTACGGGCTGGGCAACGTCCCGTTGGTGCGGCGGAACTTCGACGTGGCGATTCTGGCCATCATTTTCGTGTCGCTGCTGCCGGCGTTCAACGAGGTTGTGAAAGCGAAGAGATCATCGGCTCGCGCGGCCCACCAGGCCGGCGGCGAATAGGCGGTGGTCGACGCGGCCCAGGCGCGGGACGATCCCCGGCGCCAGTAGCGGCGTGTGGGCGATGGTGGTCAGGTATTCGGGCACCGCCCAGACGTCTTCCTCGGCCGTCATCCAGCGGATGGAATCGAACCGGCGCAGGTTCACCGGCCGGGAATAACGGCGCAGGGTCTTCTCCTTGCGCAAATTGTAATAGTGCTCGAAGTAAGACATCGCCAGCTCGCGCAGCGTGCGGTAGACCGGCTCGCGGTAGCGCAACCCGGAATAATTGGATTTGGCGAGCGCTCCCCAATGCCCGCGGGTGCGGAAAATGGCGAGGACGTGATCGTCGTCGCGCACCGCTTCCAGATCCAGCAGCAGCGGCGGGTGGCCGAGCATGCGCAGCGCGGCCGCGCCAAAGAGCGCGCCTTCCATGCAATGCGCCGTGTGGTCCCGCAGCACGCGCCGCGGGGAGCGGCAAGTGTCGCCATGCGGCTCTTTGTTGTAGGGCAGCTCGTCGAGGAAGCGCTGGATTCTTTCGGGCGTGGCGAGGCGGCGGAACACGGCGCGCTCGGCGGCGGTGAAGTCGTTGGGGGGCATTGCGTATCAGGGTAGCGTAATCCGCGGCGCGGCGGGACTCTGCTGAAGGCATTGGTGGGGCATGCTTGAGCTTGGAGCGCCGGGCAACCGGCGTCCCTACCGCGACCCCTCCTTCAATCGCCGATCCGCTGCAATCACCCAAACCAGCCCCGCCAGTGAAGCCAAACTGATCGCTGCGCCAAGAGGCAACCAGCGCGAGTGGTATTCGAACACGACGGTGTGGTCTCCAGGCCCTACTGGAATGGACTGGAACGCTTCCCGCCAGCGCTCGATCGTGACTGGATCGCCATCCACGGTCGCCTTCCAACCAGGCAAAAACTGCTCGACCAGCCCGAATCGGCCGCCCCGCTGGGAGCGCACCTGAAAGGCGCGGCGCTCGGGCATCCACGCGGCCGGGCGGGCATCTCCCACGGTGCCGTCCCACCCAAAAGGAGGCCGGGCGTGCAGATACTCGTAGACGCGGTAGAACGAATCGTGCGGGCCCACCAGTCGAAAGTTCGGGCTTTCCGCCAGAAACGGCGCGGCGGCGGCGCCCTGGTACGTGATCGCATAGCGCACGCCGAGCGTCTGAAGCATCTGTTCGTTTCCATAGTCCATCAGAAAGACGCGGTGTGTCTGAAAATGCGCCCCCCATCGCAGGATGATCGCCCGGTACCGCTTCGGGAAAAGCGGATCCAACCCCTGCGGGGTGGCCAGGCCCCACGTCCGGAACTCCACCGCGCCGGGTGCGCCGTCGGATGTGACACGATAGTCGCGATTGGTCCACAATGCCTGGTAAGCCAAGTCGTCGATGCCGCGGATTCCGTGCACGCTGTACGTGTCGTCCACGTCGCCGTCCCTGGTGTTGAACAAGCGGTTGGTTCCGTAGACCTTGTAATCGCAAAGAACGAAGAGCATCAGCGCGGCCGCTGCCCACGCGCGGCGACAGCCGGATTCGGCGCGAAACGTCCACAGGGCGATGGCGAACAAGGCCAGCGCGATGGCGGTCTCGAACACGGCGCGTCCGCCGGTCGCGAAGGTGCCACCCTGCGCCCAGATCCGGAGTTGGCGAACGGACCATGCCGCCATCGCCACCGCCGCAACCGGCATCAGCCACCGCGGCGCCGCTCTCCGCGCACCGCTCCCCAGGAAATCGCAGATAGCTGTCGCCGTAATCAGCGCCGCCATGGCCGCCACGCCTTCATAGAAGTTGTAGGATTGGGCAACGTCCTCGAGGCCCGGAATTTGCATGATGGTCCAGTAGATCAGGGCGTGGGGGTCCAGAACCAGCAACAGGCCAACAGCCATCACCACCAGTGGCTGCCAGTACGGACGCAGGTGGCGCCGGCAGGCGCCCCAAACGATGGCAAAGATCGCCGCGAGGCCCCAGTACAGGTACATGCAGTCGAGATAGTACATGGAGGACCCGCGGCTTAAATCCAACCAGTTCGCGACGAACAGGGGAATGATCGCGCTGTGCGTTTGACCGACATACCTCGTTTCGGTGAACATGGACGATCGCGCCTCGAGCGTAGGCAGGAGCTGCACCATGCTCAGGAACAGCGATGCCGCGACTGCCAGACTCACCCCCGCCGCCGCACGCCAGCGGCCGCGGCTGGCCAGCGCGTAAACAAGAATCGTGGCGCAGAACGCCAGCCAGGACGGAGGGTAGCCCGCGAGGAACCACAGGGCCGAAGCCAGCGCCGTTTTCCACAGCGGATGCCAGTCGCGCCGCTCCACGGCGTCGTCGATACCCCAGAACGCCAGCGGCATCCACGGCATCGCGGTGGCAACTCCCAGGTGCACGATCTGCCACACCAGATAGCCGCCAAAAGCGAAGACGCCTCCACCCATCGCGCTGGCGAACCAGCCCAGCCGGCGGGCGCGGAGCCACAGGTAGCACAGCATGAATGCCAGCCAGACGTGGGCGAAAGCAAAATACTCTAGCGATTTGAACGGCAAAACCTGGTGACGCCAGTGGGCCGCGTAGACCAGCCACATGGGAGGGTAGAAAACGGCAGCCTGAATGTTGCCGGCAAAGGAAATGCCGCAATACATCGAAGGGTCCCACTGCGGAAATCGTCCTTCCTTCAGTGCCTGAAACGCATAGCGCTGAAGAGGGTAGTGGTAGACCTCGATATCGGAAAACAGGTGGACCCGCTTGAAGGGAGGCAGATACTCGCAAAAGAAGGCGCAGGTGGCAATGAGCGACAGAACGGGAACCGGCAGCCGCCTGGTGAGCCAGAGTCTCATAGTCTGTATTATGAAACCAACCAGGCCGGAAGGCCCGTACTCCTGGCTTACAATAGGTAAAGCATGTCCAGACCGCTGATGCTTTCCGTTACGGCCGCGCTCTTGTTTGCCGCGGCTGGTCCTTCGCAAGACGTCCCGAAGAAGTCCGCCCTCGACAAGGCCACGCTGGAAGCCTATGTCCGCCATCTGTTCGTGATGAAATCGGACGTCAACGTGCAAGTGTCCGATCCGAAGCCTTCACAGGTGCCGGGTTTCGTCGAGGTGGTGGTGCATGCCTCCAAGGGCGATGCCTCCGCGAACTTCCCTTTCCTGATCTCCAAGGACGGGTCGAAAATCTTGCAGGCCACCGTCTACGACATCAATTCCAACCCCTTCAAGCCCGATCTGGACAAGCTGCACACCGAATCCCAGCCGAGTTTGGGGACGCCGGGCGCGCCCGTGGTGCTGGTGGTATTCAGTAATTTCGAGTGTCCCTACTGCAAGGTAGAGGCCACCACGCTGCGGCAGAACCTGCTCACCGCCTATCCCACGCAGGTGCGGCTCTACTTCAAGGACTTTCCGCTGGAATCTATCCATGTCTGGGACAAGGCCGCGGCCATCGCGGGCCGTTGCGTGTTCCGGCAGAACCCCGGCTTGTTCTGGAGTTACCACGACTTTATCTTCGCCCACCAGGCCGACATGACCGCCGCGAATCTGAGGGACCGGGTGATGGAGTGGACCAAGGGAGAGAAAGACATCGATGTTTTGCAGCTTGGCCGGTGCATGGACACCAAGGCTACCGAAGCCGAGGTGGACAAGAACATCGCCGAGGGCCGCGCGCTCGATATCAATTCCACTCCCACCATATTCGTGAACGGACGCCGCATCGCCCAGGCCATCGACTGGCCGAACCTGCGCGCCATCATCGATTACGAAATCGAGTATCAAAAGACGGCCAAGAACGCCGGCGAGGCTTGCTGCGAAGTGAAGCTCGACACGCCGGGCCTTTCCCAGAAGGCGCCGCCGGCCAAGAAATAAACCGGCAAGCTAAAGCATGCCCCACCTCGAACTGGCTTACCATGATGTTCATGAGACATTGCCACTGGATGGCCGGCGTCGCGCTCGGCGCCCTGACCTTCGCCTGCCTGGCGCAGGCCCCCTCGAAGAAAGGATCGTCCGACGTGAAGAAACAGGTTTACGGGAAGTTGCCCGACGGCGCCCCCATCGAACTCTACACGCTCTCGAATCCCAACGGGATGCGAGCCGGCATCATGACTTATGGCGGAACCGTCGTCTCCCTGACGGCTCCCGACCGTAACGGCAAGTTCGCGGACGTGGTGCTGGGAGCGGACAGCCTGGAGGGCTACCTCAAGCAGACCAACTTCTTCGGCGCCCTCATCGGCCGCTACGGCAACCGCATCGGCCACGGAACCTTCAAGCTCGACGGCAAGCAGTACATTCTGCCGAAAAACGACGGCGACAACACCTTGCACGGCGGCCCCCAGGGCTTCGACAAACGCGTGTGGAAAGCCACTCCGGTCTCGACCGCCGAAGGCCAGGGCCTGGAGCTGACCTACGTGAGCAAGGACGGCGAAGAGGGTTTCCCGGGAACCCTTTCGGCAAAAGTGGTCTACACCCTGACCGCCCGCAACGAGCTCAAGATCGATTACACCGCCACCACCGATAAGGACACGGTGGTGAACCTGACCAACCACTCGTACTTCAACCTGGCCGGGCAGGGCGAAGGCGACATTCTCAGCCACCAGGTCATGATCGACGCCAGCCGCTTCACGCCCGTGGATGCCGGCCTGATCCCCACCGGCGAGCTTCGCGCCGTCAAGGGCACGCCTTTCGATTTCACCACCGCCACCGCCATCGGCGCGCGCATCGGCCAGAGCGACCCGCAGTTAAAGCTCGGCAACGGCTACGACCACAACTGGGTGCTGAACAAGGGCAATGGCGGGCTGACCAAGGCGGCCGAGGTCTTCGAGCCGAAAACCGGCCGCGTGATGGAGGTATGGACCACCGAGCCGGGCATGCAGTTCTACACCGGCAACTTCCTGGACGGTTCCGTGCGCGGCAAAGACGGAAAAGTGTATCCGTTCCGCAGCGCGTTCTGCATGGAAACCCAGCACTACCCGGATTCGCCCAACAAGCCCAGCTTCCCCACCACGCTATTGAAGCCTGGGACGACTTACCACACCACCACGCTTTACCGCTTCTCGGCGCGATGACCTCGCTACTGACCGAGGAACTTTTCTAGTTTCGAGACTTCCTTCTCCGCCAGGTCGAGATTCCTCCGCCCGGCCGCGGCATCGCCCCGCTGCAAGGCGGCGTCGGCTTGGTTCATCAGGTAGTCCATCCGCTGCTCGGAGGCAGCCATGTCGGCGCGCAGCCCGAGCCCCGAGCGGGCCTGTGCCTTTCGTAGACCGTCCAGGCTGGACTTGACAGTTCCGACCCGGATGCTGAGCAGCGATCCCTCCTCGCGGAGCTTCTCCAACTGCTCCGCGTTGGCATCCGCCGCGGCGGCAGCAGCGG
>JBAWDI010000807.1:0-3310 GCA_049590695.1 Bryobacteraceae bacterium | reverse complement strand
GGATAGGGTCGGGGCCGGCACGTGCCGTATGCCAAAGCTGGTAAACGCGTCCGGCGGCCTTCCCGCCTGGGCCGCTGCCGGCGGCGCTGGCGAAACCGCAACTTTCCGTTTGAGCTCCGCCATTCCGCCCAGCGGCTCGGTCACCACGAACGGAATCCCCTGGTTATCTCCAACTTCCAGCAGGTCGGTGCGGTCGGGCCGCAGCGAGGCACGAAGTTGCTTCAGAAGCTCCGCATGCAGCCGAGCTTGCTCGCCCACGAACAGAAACACGGCGATTCGCCGCCCCGTCGAGATCTCGCGGGCGTTGAACACCTTGACGCCTTCATCCTTCAACAGATCCAATAGTTCGTATTTCTGGTGGAATTCCATGCGCGCCCCGTCCATTAATCCAGGATTTCCTTTTTAGTTTCCTGGCCAGCAGCGATTATACTCCCATCCGCTTCCATTGGAGCTGTTTCTCTCATTTCTTCCATGCCGGGCGACTCCGGCTGAGCAAGAGCCGCACCTCGCTGGACCGGAACAGGTGACCACTCAGACGCGTCATCTTTACCGTCTGCGAGCCTTCTTTGATCCATTGTTCCGCCGTCCCCCGCTGGTTGCAGAACCGCACCACAGACTGCTCATCAGGTTGTGGCAAGTGTTTTAGATCGGTATATTTCGGCCTGAAACTGCTGCATAATAGGAAGGTGGTAAGGTTTATGGATCGCGGCGCCCGATTGAAGGACCGTTATGAGCTTCGCGAGCCACTCGGCCAGGGCGGCATGGGCGTGGTTTACCGAGCCTATGACGCCGTGCTCAAGTGCGACGTAGCGCTGAAGACGATTCGCGAGGCGCCTGACCCCACGGCGCTCCAGCTTTTCTATCGGGAATGCGAAGTCCTGGTTACGCTGAATCACCCCAACATCGTCCCCATCCTAGATATTGGGGAGTCTGAGGAGGAGGGGTTCGCGAAGCCCTACTTTGTCATGCCGTTGCTGTCCGGTATGACGCTCGACAAGCTGATCCGCACAGCGGGCGCTCGGCTGACCGCCGAGCGACGCGTGGAAATCCTTTCACAGGTATGTCGCGGTCTGAACGCTGCGCACGAGCGTGGCCTGGTGCATCGCGATCTCAAGCCCGCTAATGTCTTCGTCATGCCGGACTACTCCGCGGTAATTATCGACTTCGGCATCGCCCACATGGTCAACGCGGGAATGACGGGAAAGAAGGGAACCCTGTACTACATGGCGCCCGAGCTGATCGAAGGCAAGCCCCCGTCGCCGGCCTCCGATATCTTCGCTTTGGGTGTGATGGCCTTCGAGGTGTTCACGCGGCGCAAACCGTTTGAAGGACCGACGGAACGGGAGATTGTCGAGGCGATTCTTCGAGAGAGCCCGCCGGCCGCATCCGACGTCGACCCGACGGTGAACCAGTCCGTCAGCCGCGTGATTCACAAGGCCATGGCCAAGCAGCCGTGGCATCGCTTTGCGACGGCTCGGGAGTTCGCCGAGTGCCTGGCGAAGGCGCATCGCGGCGAGGCGATCGAATACTTCGACTCCGCTCACCTGGGGCCGCGAATCCAGCGGGCCAAGACCACCTTCGCCCAGGGCGATACACAGTTCGCCCTGGAGATCGTCACCGAGCTCGAGGCGGAGGGCCATCTCGACCCGGAAGTGAAGCTGCTGCGGATGCAAATTGACGCGGCGGTCCGGCAGGAGCGAGTCCGCAGATTGCTCGAAGCCGCGCGCAGCCGGCTCGAAATGGAGGAATATCCCCTGGCGCTGCAGAAAATCCAGGAGACCCTGGAGCTGGACCCGGGGAACACGGAGGCGCTCAGCCTGCGCGCGAAGATCGAAAGCACGCGCAGCGACGTGCAGATCGAGAGCTGGTTCCAACTGGTGCGGCAGCACGCCGAGAATTGCGCGTTCGGGCACGCGCGCGAGGCGTTGCAGAACATCCTGCAAATTCGTCCCCAGGACACGCGGGCCACAGGGCTGCTCTCCGAAATCGAGCGGCGGGAGCAGGAGTACCGGCGGAGCCTGCAGGAAAAAGAACGGCTGTACCAGGCCGCGGTCGAGGCCCATCAGAAGGGGGACCTTAGCTCGGCCATTACCAAGCTGGAGCAGGTGATCGATATGGACCGGCGCGCGCCGGAGAGCCAGGACCGCGCGAACGTCTATCAAAGCTTCTACAACGACGTGCGCTCGGAATACGAGGTTATCCGCAACGCTTACGCGGAGGCCAGGAAGCATCTGGAAGACCGGAACTTCTCCAGGGCGCTCGCCATCGGCGATCGATTCCTCGCGAAGTACCCAGCGCACGCTCTGTTCCAGAGCCTCAAGTTCGACGCGGAAGAGCAGCAGCGGCTGCACCTCTCGGCTTACATCGCGGAAATCGATCGCCGTGTCGAAGCGGAGACCGACCTGGAACGCAAGGTCGGCATCATCAATGAGGCGGGGGAACGCTATCCCGACGAGACGCACTTTAAGCGCCTTCGGAAAATCATGGATGAGCGGCTGAACCTGGTGAGCGCAATCGTCGCCAAAGCCCGCTATCACGAGGAGAACGGGCAGTTCAACGATGCGCTCGGCCAGTGGGAGATCCTGCGCACCATACACAACCGGTATCCCGGGCTGCAGCTCGAGATCGACCGCGTGATCAAGCGGCGGGAGCAGCAGACGCGGATGGAATCAAAGGGGCGCTGGGCTCGGGAAATCGACGCGTGCATGGAAGCGGGCGAGTACCGGCGGGCCCTGGACGCGTGTCGCCGGGCGCTGGAAGAATCCCCGGGAGATGGCGAGTTGCAGGCGCTCGCGGAACTGGCGCGGCAGGGCGCGGAGCATTGCGAGGAAGCCCAACGGCTACAGGCACGGGGCGAACAGCTCTTTGCGCAGGCATCGTTCGAGGATGGCTTGGAACTTCTGTGGAACGCCCACCAGTTGGACCCACGCAGCGAGCCGGTTCGCCGGAGCCTCGTGGACAGGCTGTCCGCACGGGCACAAAACCTGCTCGCGACCGATTGGCGCGCGGCCGAGGTTCTGATTCAGCACGCGCTGGGCTGCGACCCGGCTCATGCCGGAGCCAGAGGGGTGCTGGCCCTGCTGGATGACCTGAAACGGGAAGAGTA
This sequence comes from Bryobacteraceae bacterium, assembly GCA_049590695.1. Taxonomy (GTDB): domain Bacteria; phylum Acidobacteriota; class Terriglobia; order Bryobacterales; family Bryobacteraceae; genus Fen-178. The sequence goes on along the minus strand of JBAWDI010000807.1, from coordinate 204 downwards.
TCTAAACCAGGCGATGGTGCGCATCCGTCAGGCACAGGCGAGCGGCGACCTGAGCGGTGCGGCGGCAGAGCTGGAGAGTGCCCTTGCGTTCTGCGGGAACGAGCCGCGATTGCTCCAGCTTCGGGCCACCCTGGAAAGCAGGTTGGGTGTGGTGGCCCGGCCGGCGGCCGCGCCGCAACGGGTCGCCGAGCCCGGGGCCAGCGC
>JBAWDI010000806.1:0-1690 GCA_049590695.1 Bryobacteraceae bacterium | reverse complement strand
CCGTCGCCCGCGCCACCGCCGAGATCCCTCCATACCCGACAGCCTCGCTCTCGGCGGCGGCGACCAGGCGCCGCATCCGCTCGTCCAGGAAGGCCGCCAAAGAACGAAACCGCCGCCGGATGTCCTTTTGGTTCACCACTCCACAAGTATAAAACAAAACCAGGTCAACTTGTTTTACTAATTTACTGACAGGCCCTTAGGCGCCACGCCGGTGGCTGAGAAGTTATTTTTGCGCGGTCCCTTAGATTCGTAAATCAGGTTGGGGCGATATCCCGGATTGGTAAGGTTGTCCGGCTGAAAGCGGCGTCGCAGCTCCATCTACCGCCCGTTCACTCCAAAATCGCTGTTCTTCGACCGCATACTCAATGAGGAAGTCTACCGGAATTTCTCGTTTTTTCCGTGCCCCAACAGCGAAAACCATATGATTTGCGTTCCCGGGCCGGCCAACCGCAAAGGGTTTGGGTGTCTGTGGGTCAGTGCCATACCGGCGCTGGATCTCGCCTTCGAAAAGATCCAGACCTTCCCCTTCTACACCTACTCTCCCGACGGCTCCAACCGCCGCGAGAACATCACCGAATCTACGCCGTCCTGCACCATCCGGCGTACCGGGAGAAGTTCGCGGACAACCTCAAACGCGAGCTGCCACGCATCCCCTTCGCTCCCGATTTCGCCGCCTTCGCCGCCGCCGGACGCGAACTGGCCCGCCGCCACGTCGAGTACGAAACCCTCGAACCGTGGCCGCTCGAGTGGGTCGAGAATCCGGCCTACCCGCTCAGTTGCCGCGTCGAAGACAAGATGCGGCTCAATAAAGACAAGACCGCGCTGGCCGTCAACCCGTCGCTCACGCTGGCCGGCATTCCGCCTGCGGCCTTCGAGTACCGGCTCGGCAACCGCTCCGCGCTCGAATGGGTCGTGGATCAGTACCGCGTCACCGAGGACGAACGCAGCGGCATCAAGTCCGACCCCAACCGCGAGGACGACGCGCAGTACATCGTCCGCCTCGTGGGGCAGGTCGTACGCGTCAGCATCGAGACCGTGCGCATCATCGGTTCGTTGCCGTCCGTTTTTCCACCCCTCCCAATTTCTTGAGAACCTTTCCCTCCTCAGCCCACTCTATCTATGTGAGTGCCTTTCACGGTTGCCGCATGACGAGAGCAACCGTCGCCTGGCGTTGGCGGCTTGGCTGCGGATTGACAATCTCCCCCCACTGCGCAAAACCGCTACAGCGTAGCGAAAATTCTCCGCTAAACTGTTGATTCTACGTACAGCGACCGCTACGGTGTAGCGGTTTTGCTTTCGGGATCGGGGAGCAGAGTCGCGGCCTAAGCAGCGGGCTTGTCCCGCCGCTCCACTTCGGCCGTGATTTCCTGGATTGTGGCGCCTTCCAGCCAGCGGTGGCGATCACGGGTATAATCGCCACAGCCGGATCGATGCAGGCGGAGGAAGCGAGCTAGACCGTCGAGCCCCAGTTCGCGCTGCAAAATCGCGAGGGCATGCCGTTCAAAGTCTTCATCGCCCATCTTCTCAAGGGGCATCATCGTTCACTCTTCGATAGCACGTCGAACCGGCACACGAAGGTAGGGGCCGGGCATGCCCCATAAGCGTTAAGATAATTTACTCGATTTATGCCGATTTGACTGCGCTACCGCGCGAAGAACGCGGGCACTTGGGGTACGCGCTTGCGGCTCGG
>JBAWDI010000805.1:0-2819 GCA_049590695.1 Bryobacteraceae bacterium | reverse complement strand
GCTCCACAGCGCCACGTCGAAGTAGTAGGCCACCGGCGCGAAGTCGCGGTTCACGGGCGTCTCCGGACGCGGCTCGATCTGCCGGTCGAGATCGGCCATGCGATCCGGCATCATGCGAAACGGAATGTAGTACTCGCGCACGTAGCTGGTTTTGAGGCGCCGCGCCCGCAGCCGCGCCAGCAACTCCTCGGAGCCGGCCGCCAGGACCCCCTTTCGCCGCGCGCCGAAGAAGAGAACGTTTTCGCCCGGAATCGCCGTGACCTCCGGAAACACCGCGCGCAGAGTCTTGTAGATCGAGCGCAGAAACGCCGCCAGTTCCGGGCTGATGTAGTCCTCCGCCGCCGTCAGCCGCAGCGCCAGGACGCCGCTCCCGGTGAGCTTCCTCGCCGCCTCCCGGAAGAATTCCAGCGTGTAAAACCGGTTCAACTGCGCCGTCTGCGGGTCCGGCAGGTTCACGATGATGACGTCGAAGGTGGATGCCGTGGTCTTCAAAAACAGGCGCCCGTCGGTCACGTGCACATGCACGCGCGGGTCCTTCCGTATGGGGAAGAGGTCCAGGATGGCGGGGTCGAGCTCCACGTAATCGATCCGCTCCAGGCTGGCGTGTTTGAGCGCTTCGGCCAGGCTTCCGTTGACGCCGCCGCCGATCAGCAGCAGGCTGCGGGGCCAAAAGTGTTCGAGCAAAGCGTAGTGCACCGCTTCCTCCGCCGCCGCCGGGTCGGGCACGTTGAATAGGTCCAGCCCGTTCTCGTAAAGACTGCTGACGCCGTCCGTCCGGACCACCGCCAGGTTGCCGTAGACCGAGTTGCGGTCCGCGACCAGGTGGAAGCCGCGCCAGAAGCGCTCCAGGGAAACTGCTTCCAGCCTCGGAATACCGAACGGAAGCGCCAGCAACACGGCGATACCGGCGAGTGCGCCCATCGCCGCGCCGCGCGCCAACCGCGAGCGAATTACGAGGCTTGCCGCGGCCAGAAGATTGAGCAGGCCCAGCCCCAATGCAATCTCGAGCGGCGCGACATATCGCACCAGCACCAGCCCGGCCAGCATGCCTCCGGCGGCGGACCCCAGCGCCTCCAGCAGGTACACCGAACCCGTGGAAGTGGCCACGTCATCCCCATAGAGCCTGCTGCCGGCGGCGAACAAAGCGCCCGACAGGACGCAGAACAGGCTCAGCGTCGCCAGCGAGCCAAGCAGCATCGGCCCCGGCCCCAGGCTTTCTCCCGGGACTGTTGCAAGCGCTGCTCTGCTTGCCCGCACCGCCAGGATGGTCGCCGGCAGCGCCAAGGCCACCAGCGCTTCCAGGCCGGCCATCAGGCGTCGGGGTTCGCGCGCGAAGCGGCCGGCGATGCCGCTGCCCACGGCGGTCCAAAACAGCCAGCTCCCGAGCATCAGCCCGAGCGAGATCTCGTTGCCGCAGAAGACCACCATCAGCTCGCGCATGAGCACGATCTGAGCAATGGCCGCGGTGAAGCCGATCAGGGCCAGAACCGGCCGAACTCCGACTCCGTCTCTCACCTCTACACGCGCTCGATCACCTTCAGCAGCGCCTTGAGCGATGTCGCGCTCGAGTACGCTTTGCCCTTCGGGTCCCGCCAGTGCGTTTCCAGCGTGAAGGTCTCCTGGTACCCATCCTTCAGCAGCGCGCGGATCTGCCCCAGGTTGTCGAACTCGCCTTCGCCCACGGCGGTCCACACCACTTTCCCGTCCTGGTGCTTGTAGTCGCGGAGATGCACATGGAAGATGCGCGCCGGGTCCAGCTTGCGGTAGCCATCGGGAAACGCCTGTTCGCCGGATTCGCCCGCGTTGTTGGGGTCCCAAGTGAGCCCGAGGTTGTCCGCCTTGACGCGCTTCAGCATCTCGCCCGCCTGCGCTCCGGTGGCCACGCATCCGCCGCCCAGGTTCTCCACCGCCAGCCGGATTCCGCTGGGCTTGGCGCGCCGCGCGGCCTCGCCCAGCAGCTCGTAGATCCGCGCGTAGCTTTTGTCGGACGGAGTCCCGCCGCCGCCCGCCATGAACGCGAAAATGCGGAGTTTCTGCGTGCCGAACGCCTTGGCCCGCTCGATCGACGTATTCAGCAAGGCCCACTGTTCATCCAGGATCCGCCGCCCCTCGGCGGATTCGGGCGGCAGCGGAATCCGGAAGAACGGCGTGTCGTCGATCGACACCTTGATGCCGTTCTGGTCGAAGATGCCGCGCGCCTCGCGGATCTTGTCCATCGGCTGCTCGGTATTGTACTTCCCCCAGATGTTCCGCACCTCGGCCCAGCTCAACCCGTATTCGCGCAGAAACTTGACGGCGGTGAGGACATCGTCGTCGATCTCGTCGGTGGTCACCCCGAGTTTGATCTGTGCGAGAGGCAGCGCCCGCAAGCGCCCGGCCAGCAGAGCCAGACCGGCTCCTCCCATCCATTCACGGCGGCTGTGATTCCACATGCCGCGATTATCTCACTTCTGCCCCGAATCGTCGCGGATCCACGTCTGCGAGCGCCCGAACAAGGAAAAGCCAATGTAGCCCCGCACCGAGAGCTTGCGCCCCTGGTCGACGAGGCGCATCTTGCAGCGGTACACCGACCCATTCTTGGGGTCGAGGATGTCGCCTCCGGTGTACTCGTCGCCGTCCTTCTTCATCCGGCGAACCACCACCATGCCGGTGACCGCCTGGCCCTTGCGTTCGTCGCTGCACTTGTCGCAGATCTTAACCGCGTCCGGATCGACCAGCGTTTCCACGCGCCCGAACAGCAGCCCCTTCTCTTCGTAAAGCACGATAATGGCCTTGGCCTTGCCGGGTGTTTTATCGTCGAAGGTCCGCCAGCGCCCGGC
>JBAWDI010000804.1:0-2091 GCA_049590695.1 Bryobacteraceae bacterium | reverse complement strand
GGATAGGTCGCGTGGTCCCGCGCGTAGTACTGCTCCAGGTAGTTGTAGCCGGCCACATCCAGCAGGTTGGCGAGCCCCGTGGCGTTCGAAGCCAGCGTGTCGGCCAGCGCTTCGGTGACGGGGCGCGTGCCATCCAGGCCCTTGACCGCCGCGATGAGCCGGCGCGCGACCAGAGGCAGTTCGTTGGCGGAGAGCATTCCGGGCTTCAACCCATCGCGCCCCAGCGGGTGGCCGAAGGGATCGCCCGGGTAATCGATTTCGTTGCCGATGCTCCACAGCACCACCGATGCATGGCTTCGGTCGCGCAGCACCATGTCCTCGATATCACGTACGGCCCATTCCTCGAAGACTTCGTGGTAACCGCGCGTGCCCGGAACGCCCACGTTCCATCCTTGAATCCACTTCTTCTTGCCGGCCGTCCACTCGTCGAAGGCCTCGTCCATCACCAGCAGCCCCAGCCGGTCGCACAGGTCGTACAACTCCGGCGCCATGGGGTTGTGCGAACACCGTATGGCGTTGACGCCGATCTGCTTCAGCAGCTTCAGCCGCCGTTCCAGCGCCGCTTCGGAAAAGGCCGCGCCCAGCGCCCCCAGGTCGTGATGCAGGCACACGCCCTTGAGCTTCTCCGGCTTGCCGTTCAGAAAAAACCCGCGATTGGCGTCGAAGCGGATCGTGCGGATGCCGAACGGCGTCCGGTATTCGTCCACCTGCGTGGCGCCCGCGAACACCCGCGTGACGGCGGTATAAAGGTACGGATCTTCCGTGGACCACAGCCTCGGTTTGGCCACTGTGCCCTGTTGCGCGAAGGTGTGGACCGCGCCAGGGGCCACCGCCGCCTCTGTTGCGACGCTGGCCACCTCGCGCCCGCTGGCATCTTCGATGGCGGTCACCAGCCGGATCTGCGCCGCGGTTTTCGACTCGTTGGCCACGCCGGTCTCCGCCGAGACCAGCGCTTCCGCCTCCCGCACCAGGGGAGTGTAGACATAAGTCCCCCAGCGGACCACGTGTACGGCTTCGGTAACCGTGAGCCACACGTGCCGGTAGATGCCCGACCCCGTGTAAAAACGCGAATCCGCCGCGGCGCTGTGATCCACGCGAACGGCTACCAGGTTCGCCCTCGTCCCGAAATTCACGTACGGCGTCAGGTCGTACTCGAAGGACGAGTAGCCGGAGGGCCGGTGCCCCAGCAGATGCCCATTGATCCAGACGTCGCTGTCGCGGTAGACCCCGTCAAACTCGATGAAGATCTTGCGGCCGCTCAGCGCTTCGGCCAGCCGGAAGCTCTTCCGGTACCATCCGATTCCGCCCGGCAAGTAGCCGGTTCCGCTGGCATTGGCGCTGTTGTGTGGCCCTTCGATCGACCAATCGTGCGGCAGATTCAGTTTTCGCCACCCGCTGTCGTCCAGGCCCGGCTGCTCGCCGCCGCGCGCCTCGCCAAGCTGGAACCTCCAGCCGTCATCAAAGTTCCGCCGTTCCCGCACCGGCTCGGCGGACCAGCCCGGCAGCGCGGCGGTCAACGCGGCAATCGCTAGCAGTGTTCTTCTTGTCACGAATGTATTATCCGTCAACCGCGAACCCGTATATGATAGAACCGGAGCGAAAACTCAGACTAGCTCCCGGGAGGTTCCATGCAGCGGACCATTTCATTCACGCTCAACGGCAAGCCGGCGCGCGTGACCACCGATGACGGGCGCATGTTGCTGTGGGTGTTGCGCTCGGATCTCGGCCTCACCGGCACCAAGTTCGGCTGCGGCGAAGGGCTGTGCGGCGCTTGCACCGTCGTCGTGGACCAGCATGCTGTCCGGTCCTGCTCCGTCCCCGTCGAGGACATTGCCGGGAAGCACGTGGTCACCATCGAGGGCCTGGCCAACGGGGACAAGCTTCACCCCATCCAGCACGCGTTCCTGAAGCATGACGCATTTCAGTGCGGCTACTGCACGTCGGGGATGCTTCTCAACGCTTACGCGCTGCTGCTCAAGACGCCCAAGCCCACGCGCGCCGAGATCCTCCAGCACATGGAGGATAACTTGTGCCGCTGCGGCGCGCACGTGCGCATCGTCGAGGCCATTCAGGAAGCCTCCGGCGCGGTGA
>JBAWDI010000803.1:0-2746 GCA_049590695.1 Bryobacteraceae bacterium | reverse complement strand
CCAACGATCTCAACTTCTTCACTGCCAAACCGACCTCACCGCTCCCACCTCTGCCAGGATGCCAGTTTTTCATGAAATTTCGCGGGCCGAAGGCCCATCCCAACAGGCCACGGAAAACGATGGCCTGTCCCACCCAGCCAGGGCCGGCGGGGCTTTTTGTGTTCTGGCCCCGCACCCGGAGCGCGAACTCGACGATCCTCGGTAACCGTGGTGTCGCAGGAATCGCGCCGCAGTCCGGGCTGGCGGGCGAAGTGTGGGGTGCCCCGGCGGCTACGCGCGGTGCTTGGGGGCCTTGCGCGGCTTGACCTTCGCGGCTTTGGACTGCTTGGACGCCCGCTTGGACGCCTGGGACATCGGAGCCTTGCGCGCCTTTTTGGCGGCCTTCTTCGCTGCCTTGGAGTGGTATCCGGCCGGCTTCTGCTTCGCTTCCAGGCCGGCTGTCAAGCCGAAGCTCAACGCCAGCGCCAGCGCCAGTGCGCGCCATCTCATGCCTCCTATATTACTGCGCGACGCGGGCAAACCACAAATACATCTTTAGGAAGCTTACCGCAGTTAACAAAATGCATACCCAGGAACCGCCGCGCCAGAGTCTCTCGGTCCAGGAGGCTTCCAGGCGGGGCAAGCCTGCCAGGTAACCAATTCCGAAGCCGGCCACCAGCCCCCCGATGTGGGCGGCGTTGTCCACGTGAAGGCCGGGCAACAGGCCGAACAGGATGACGTAGATCGCCCAGCGCAGGTACGTCGCGCGAATGGCGCTGCCAGTGGGGTTCTTGTGGCGCACGCCCAGCGCGATCATGGCGCCGATCAAACCCATCAACGCGGCCGAGGCGCCCACGGAAGGAGCCGCGCTCCAGACCGCGCTCACGTAGAAGCCAAAGACGCTGGAGACGAAATAGATCACCAGCATGCGGCCCGCGCCGTAGATTTCCTCCACCTGGGCGCCCAGGTCGAACAGCACCCAGGAGTTCATGAGGATATGGAGCAGCCCGCCGTGCAGGAAGCCGGCGGTGACCAGGCGCCACCACTGGCCGGCCGCCAGCCCCGCGTTGTACTTGGCGCCGAACGCGACCAGCGTTCCCACGTCGATATTCCACAAGGCGTCGCCGTTGCCGGCCCCCATGCTGTAGAGCACAGTGGCGAGGAAGAGTCCGAAATTGATCAGCAGGATGACGACCGTGGTGAAACGCGCATGCGGGATGATCCCGCCGAGAATCGGGGAAGGGGTGCGGCGGTCGATGGCTCGGCGGCCCACGGGCTCATTGCAGTAGGGGCAGGTACGGTCCTTGTTGGTGATGAAAGCCCGGCAATGCGGGCACATGCGGCGCGAATCCATCTGCACCATTCTACAACCCCGCAGCCGCTTCGGCACTCCAATGACGCAGAATCCAATAAGCCGTTGAGAACGACCGGCAGAACGTTTCCGGCGTGGCCGGCCGCGCCTTTCAGGACGCTCTGCGCGAGGTCCTCGCCGCCAACGCCGAGTTGCTGGTGCTGCGGCGCAAACAGCAGCCCCGTGGAAGGGGCCGCACGTCCGCCGAATTCAAAACTACGCCTGTCAGTGTGTGGGTCTGAAGTCCTACTTTCAGCGACCGGGCGATGGCCGGGTCCGTCCCCACATCCCCGCGCGCCATCCGGTCTGGGCGGTGGTGATCGGACATGTCCCGCGCGTCGTCAGCTTCTTGCGCCTGGAATGGTTGCTGCACTCTCCCGTGCGCGCCGAGTCGGGCATCAAGAGCCAGTTCGGAGATGATGCCCTGGCTTACTGCAGCGAGCGCATGGACCCGGAGGCGACGCGGTTGGCTTTAGCCTCCGCGCTGCACCAGGCCAAGCGCAACCAGGCCTTCGAAGACAGCCGCTTCACCGGCCTGGCGCTGGACGGTACCGGCGCCGGGTGTACCCACAAAGAACCTCGCCGGTTGTGTGATCCGGTAACTGGTGGCTGGAGACCCTCGAGCAACTGGCCGCGACCCCGTTGCCGCTGCGGCCGAACCACATCGCCGAGATCTGCAACTTGCCGCCGATTCACCAGGACCCGTTTGACCGGGCGCTGATGGCGCAGGCAACCGTCGAGGATCTCACGCTGGTGACAACGGACGGAGCCATCGCCGATTATGCCGGCGAGCGTTTCCGTGTGCTGCAATGACCCGGTCAGCCCCTCGGATCCGGCTCGGAAACCGATCGCATGGCCATCACCGCCGGCGCCAGGCTCACCATCGCGGCCAGCACCGCCGTTCTGAGAAAGCCGAATACCGGGATCAAGTAGACGCTGAACAGCACCGCGCCCAGGCAGGAGCCCGCCAGGTCGAGCGCGTACAGGGTCCCCGGATTGCGCGCGCAAAAGATCCGGCTGGCAACCGGGAACTCGTAGCCGCCCAGCATCCCGCAGCCGAGGGCCAACGCGGGAAACAGCAATTGGCCGCCGGTCGCCTGGGCGACGGCTTCGAAGACCGCGTAGAGTAGCAGCGGCGCGATGGCGGCGCCGGCCTCCAGAAACACGAGGGTGCGTATCCCCCGCTTCGCCGGCGCGCGCAAAGCCAGCCAACTGCCCAGCGCCATGCCAGCCATGAAGGCGGCAATGATGACGGCAAGCTGCTGGTAGACGTACCCGTAGATCGCCTGGAAGGCAAGCAAGAGGAGCATCTCCAGCCCGATCAGGGTGAACCCCATGGCGGCGGTGCAGCAGGCCGCAGCCGTCCGGGGCCGCCGCTTCTTAGCCGCCAGCACCAGCAGAAGCGTGCCCGCCGCC
>JBAWDI010000802.1:0-2818 GCA_049590695.1 Bryobacteraceae bacterium | reverse complement strand
CCTTCAGAGAGCACCTTGGCATCGGGAGCCCGGTACACCCTTCACCTGTCCATCTGGATCTGCGCTGGAGCATTGCCCTCGCGGGCCTCTGGGCAATGCTCTCTGTCTGGAGAGGGACACAGCTGATCCTGAGCGCTATCCGCCTGCGGCGGCTGGCAAATCGGGCCACCCCTGTACCTCCCAACCCGGCACTTCTGGCGCTTCTCAAGGGTGGGCAAGGCGGCCGCGCGGCTGAGCTATGTACTTCCGTCGAGGTAGAGCGGCCCAGCGTATTTGGCTTCTTTCGCCCTCGGATTCTCGTTCCTCCCGCACTCGTGGTAAGGCTTTCCGCCCTGGAGTTGCGACAGGTGGTTCTGCATGAGATGGAGCACCTGCGCCGAGGCGACGACTGGACCAATTTGCTACAGAAGATTGGCCTGGCGTTCTTCCCGCTGAATCCGGTGTTGCTATGGGTGGAGCGGCGGCTCTGTGCGGAGAGGGAGCTTGCCTGCGACGACCACGTACTGCGCTCTGGCGGCGCCCGGAAGGCCTACGCTGTTTGCCTGACGCGCCTCGCCGAACACTCGATGCTTCACCGCAGCCTTTCGCTTGTTCTGGGCGCCTGGGAACGGCAGCCGGAGCTGGTGCGCCGGGTGCATCGCCTGCTGCGGCACCCCCATGAGTCGATGGGCGGCAGGCAAGCGGCGCTCGTAACCGCCAGCCTTCTCCTCGGGGTGTTAGGTGGTGCAATTACCCTGGCCCGCAGCCCGCAGCTTGTCAGCTTCGCTCCGCTTGCTCAAGCGACGGTGCAGGCCTGGTCCGTGCAGCCCGCGGGTCCTGGCGAGACGGACCTTCGCCAATTTGGAGGGTCCCCGCAACTGGTCAAGGCGGTCATGCCCCAGCGGCAGGTTCTATCTCCGTATACAGCGAAGCCGGTGCGGACTAACGCTCGAAAGCAGAGTGTCAGGCGGCGTTACGCGCAGAACGAGCAGGAGTGGGTTGTGCTGGCTGCATGGAGCAACACTGAATCTCCGCAGCACCAGGTTTTCGCTGTCGCGCAATGGAATCGAGCCTCGTATGCCGCTATCCCGATAGAGAATGGCTGGCTGATCGTTCAAATCTGATTAGAACGCTCCCTGGCGCAACCGTGGTTGCGCTCAACATCAAACCCTAACCGTCAACAAGGAGAAGGATCCCATGCCTCAATCAACTAATAAATTAGTAGCAATCGCAAAGAAGATGGCCGTGCCTGCGGTAGTCGCTGGAGCCTTCACACTGGGTGCGGCACTCTTCGTCGGCCACGCCAGCGTTCAGGCCGCGTCGGCCATAGATGACAACAGCGTGGCAGCGCTCACCTCGCTCGATCATGCCATGGAGACAGTTGCGGCGCGGGTAACTCCTGCCGTCGTCAATGTGGCCGTTACCGCGAAGGGTACCGGTGAGGCCGAAACATCCGAAGGCTCGATGCAGGGCCTGCCGCCAGGAATGCAACAGTTCTTCGGACCGATGCAGCAGCGGCCTTCACAGCCGCAGATACAGCATGGGATCGGAAGCGGCATCATCATCTCCCCAGACGGATACATTGTTACCAACGATCATGTAGTGGATGACGCTACGAGCATCAAGGTAACGCTGAACGACCGACGCGTATTAGACGCGAAAGTTGTCGGTGTCGACAAGCTGACCGATATTGCCGTGATCAAAGTAAACGCAACGAACCTTCCTAGCATCGTGTGGGGCGACTCGACGAAACTGCAACCTGGTCAGACAGTACTTGCCTTCGGCAGTCCTTTCGGCTACTTCCAATTTTCGGTTACGCGAGGCATCGTCAGTGCGGTCAACCGCCCGAACCCCTACTCGGATGACGCACGCAAGCCGGGAAGCTATATCCAGACCGATGCCGCCATCAACCCCGGAAACTCAGGCGGCCCGCTGGTGAATGCACATGGCGAGTTGGTCGGTATCAACACCTTCATCATTTCAGACAACGGTTCGTTCGCCGGCGCAGGCTTTGCAATTCCGTCGCAGATCGTGCGCGCTACTGCCGAGCAACTGATCAAAAATGGCAAGGTCGAGCACGGCTACCTCGGCATCGGGATGAATGACGTCACGCCCGACAACGCCCACTTCTTCAATCTGCAGGATGCGACGGGAGCAATCGTATCGCAGGTTACGCCGGACTCTCCGGCAAGCCGCAGCGGTGTGCAAACCGGCGACGTGATCTCGCAACTCAATGGAGAAAAGATCGTCGACGGAAGCGCCTTGCAGGTGACGGTGAGCGAGATGGCTCCCGGAACAAAGATTACGCTGGGCGTGATTCGCGAGGGCAAGCCGGTGACGTTGAGCCTGACCGTGGGTCAATTCCACGGCAACACCGAAGTGGCGAGCAACGACGGACAGGATGGCCCGCAAAGCGGCAAGCTGGGACTCGCAGTCAGCGATCTGACGCCGGATGCACGGCAGCAGGTCAACGCGCCTGACCAGGTTCATGGCGTCGTTGTCGAAAGCGTTCGGCCGGCCAGTCCAGCCGACGAAGCAGGCATCCAGCCGGGTGATGTCATTGTCGAAGTCAACCGCAAGCCCGCGCAGTCAGCCAGCCAGTTCGCGAGCGAAGTACACCAGAACCAGGAAGGAAAGGATATTCTGCTCCTGGTCTGGTCGAAAGGCAATGCGAGCTATCGAACCATTCATCCCGATTCGGACGAACCAAAGGGCTAGTGGTGGTGAGATGAGGCCGTCGCGGATCGAAGCGGCGGCCTCGCTGCACTCCCGGCTGTCAATGCAAGGCCTGCAATTGCACCTTTGGCCCGCTCCATCAAATGCCGCAGCTGAACACTAT
>JBAWDI010000801.1:0-4193 GCA_049590695.1 Bryobacteraceae bacterium | reverse complement strand
CGGCTCGGCGGCGTCCACAAAGATGCGCTCCACCGGACCGCGGGCCTGCCAGGGCGGCGCGGGGAAGGTTCGACCGCCATCGAACGAAACCCAGATGCGGCCATCGGAAGAGCCGGCATACACCACGTCGCCGGAGGAGCCGGATACCGTAATTTCCGCGCGAAGCACCGCCGAATAGCGCTGGCGCAGCACCGCTTCATTGAGCAGTTCCGCTGCCGGCGCCGGAGCCCAGACCGAGCCGCCCGGCGGCAACTCCAAAACCCCCAGGCCATCGACCTGGATGCGCGTGCCCGCGGTGTTGCTGGGTGTGGAGAGAATCCGCCGCACCGCCAGGTTCGGCAAAGAGCGGTTCAACCCGGCCCAGGACAGCCCGCCATCCATGGACCGCCAGACACCGTAATCGTTGGCCAGCGCCAGTTGATTCGGGTCGGCGGGCGAAATCGCCAGGCTGTGTTGGCCGGAACCCACCACGGATTCCGACTTGTACGCCGTGAGGTTGGTCCAGGAATGCCCCCCGTCCTCGGAGCGGAGCAACTGGCGCCCCAAGGAGTACATGATGGAGGGATTGGAGGCGGTGGAGACCACGCGCGCCCCAAGCTCGGGCAGCCGGGCGGGGGTGGCTGGAATCGGAGCGTTGGTCTCGGCCACGCTGGCGGCGGCGGCCCACGTCTCGAAATCGGCGGTCTCAAAGACCTTGCCGGACGGCGTGCGGGCGAAGAGCAGCGAACCGCCGGCGGAGTACCACACCCGCTCCACCGGCCCGGTGGCAGGGGAAGCCAGCATCAGCTCCACCGAGGAACTGCCCACCTTCCGCCAGTCCGGGTGTGTCTGTGCCGCGGCCAGCAACACGCCGGTCAGCGCCAGGCCGATGAGCCGCATTGGAACACGCATTGTTTCCTTATGACACACTACCCGGTTCCATTCTAGCCTATTCTTGGTTATGGTATTTTTGTCAACCCGCGCAATTTGAGCACCTTGTAAGCGAATTTTAATCGCGGCACCCTGGTTGCAATGCATGTTTAGTGCTAGACTGATTGAGTCTGCGCATCGGAGCAAGGGTTTAGGATGCCTGGCTCCGGAAAAGGTGTTATGCTTTGGCGTATGACGCTATCGGGGATGGTGCGCCCGCTGCTAGTGGCGGCAGCCCTCGTGGTGTCTCTGGCCCCTCTCCAGGCCCAGGATACCGCGGCGAAGGCGCTCGTCATCAATGGCGACGTCTCCGTGATGCGCGATGGCAACCCGTGGGCCTTGTTTGAAGGGAACACGGTCCGGCCCAAGCAGATGGTCAAGACCGGACCGGATGGTTACGCCAGGTTCCAGGTCTCCGACGGCAGCACCTTCGAAGTCTTCCCCAACTCGCAGGTCATGTTCCGCGACAATCCGCCGACGTGGAAAGACCTGCTGGACGTTGTGATCGGGAAAGTGAAAGTTTACATCCAGCATCTCCCCGGCATTCCGAATCCCAACACTGTTTCCAGTCCGACGGCCGTCATTTCGGTGCGCGGCACGGTTTTTGTAGTGAACGTGGAAGACGCAGACGGCACTACCTTCGTCAGCGTGGACGAGGGATTGGTGGAAGTTACCAGCAAGGCGCCGGGGGGCGGTGGAGTGCTTCTGCAACCCACCGAATCGATCCGCGTGTTCAAGAACCAGCCGCTGGCGCAGAAGCTGGACAAAGGCTCCATCGCGCGGGCTGTGGCAAGGGCCCTCCAGGACGCCGCCCGAGTGGCGCTGCAGCGCCAGGTCGGGGGCGGAGGAGGGGTAGGCAGTACGCCTACGACTTCCACGGGAGCCGGCGGTGCGCAGGGCGACAAGGGCAAAGGCGGCACCACGACTACGGCTCCGGCGCCGCCATCGGCGCCACCACCGCCTCCGCCGCCAGGCGGGTAGACGGCCGGCCGGTCCCCCGCTCCTTTGAGAACCGTGACGAAATCGCCCGCAAGCGGGCAATGGGCAAGCTAAAGCATGCCCCACCTTGGTGGGGCATGCTTTAGCTTGCCTGTTTTTTCACGGCTTCCGACGGTCGCGGCTCGGAATGAGTCGTCGTACCGAGCGGCTCGCGCGGCGTGATAGATTGAAAACAGCCATGTATCGCGCCCTTCGCGGATTGATTCTTTTGGCGTGCGCGGCGGCGTTGTGCGCCCAGCAACAGCCGGCCGGCCTGGAGCCCGACTGGGATATCAGCGTGATCTTGCAGGCGATGAGCGCGCACGCCGGGCGCTTGCTGCCGGTGCTCGACCGGCTGGACGTGAAGGCGTGGGTCGAGAAGGGCGCGCCGGCCACCTACGCCGCGCAATTGCAATCCAGCAAAGACCAGGCTAAGGCGTTCGCCGATGGCGCCAGGGACTTGGCGCGCAACCCGGAGAAATTGTCGGCCTCGCTCGAGTTGTTCTTCCGTATTCAGGGCATCGATACCATGCTTGGTTCTCTGGAGGAGGGGACCCGGAAGTATCAGGACCCGGTGCTCGCCGAGACGCTGGCCAGCCTGGAAGCCGAGAATGGCGTGAACCGCGACCGGTTTCAGAAGTACATCGTGAACCTGGCCGCCGAGCGCGAGCAGCAGTTTCAGGTGATGGACCGTGAAGCGCAGCGCTGCCGCGGCATCCTGGCGGCGCAGCCCGCGGCGCCTCCGAATTCAGGAAGGAAGAAATAGCGCAACCCATGCCTTTCACGTGCAGCATATGTGGAGAGGAATCCACGCGGATCTGCGCGCAGTGCACCAAGGACGCGTGCGATAACCATCTTTGCGAAAGATGCCTGCGGTGCAGCGACTGCTGCGAGTGCGAAGTGACCCTTTCGGAGCACGGCGCGCCCCCTCCCGGTCCGGCCCCGGCGGCGCCATAGTCCCTACAGCGGCGTGATCGGCTTGGTATCCGAGCCGGTGCGGAACTCGCGGGGGGCCGACTCATTGGGCGGCGGCGTCAACAGGTGCGGGCGCATCATAACCAGCACCTGGTCGTTACTCCGGTCGCGTTCGTGGGTGCTGAACAGCGGTCCGAGGTAGGGAATGCGCGACAGTCCCGCCAGCCCGGCGATGGTGCGAGCTTCGCTGGGACTGAGCAGGCCGGCCACTATCGCCCACTCTCCCATCACGAGCCGCGTTTTGGATTTCAGCACGCGGCTCGAAATGATGGGAATTCCATTCTCGGCCTGCCCCGACAGCACTTTGAATTCGGCGTCGACATCGAGCGTCACATCGTCCATGCCGTGCACGGCGGGGGTCACCTTCACGGTCAAGCCGAGATCTTCGAAGGTGACGGAAGGGGGAGGCGTGTACGCGCCGGCGCCCGAGTAACTCGCCGGGCCGTAGTAACCGGAGGTCAGGATGGGATAGCGGTCGCCCACGTGCAAGGTGGCGGGCTGGCGGTCCAGCGAACGCATCTCGGTCTTGAGCAGCAGCTTGCTGGAAGATCCCGACATTTGGGCCACCAGCGAGGGATTGACGATTCCGAGTCCCATCAGCGTCTTCCCGCCGCCGAACGCCAGCAGCCCCGTGAGACCCGACAGCGAAGGGCTGTTGTTCATAAACGTGGTGAGCGCGGTGAGCGGGAAAGACGTCGGGAGGTCGAGGCCGTAGGTGATCATGGCGTTGCGGGTGACCTCGAGAAACTCGAGGTCCACCATCACCTGGGCGCGCGGCCGCAGCAGCTCCTCGAGCAGCGCGCGCGCGATCAGGACCTTGGAGATGCGGTCGCGGAAAATCACGATGTTCTGTTCGGTATCGAACGAAACCTTCTCGATGGCCATGGCCTGCTGCACGGCGGTGATCATGGCGTGGAAGTCCTCCTGGTTGGTGACCTCGGGCAAGCGCACTTCGACGGCCACGGCCGGCTCGACCTCCTGGCGCTTCTGCGGAGTATCCTTGACCACCATGAACAGCTTGTTGGTGAGCGGCACGATAAAGGAGTCGGTGGCCGCCTCGAGATCGTGCAGCGCTTCGCGGTAATCTACGCCTTGCAGTTGAAAACGGAACGCCTTAACGGGCTGGTAGTCGCCGTCGAAAACGCAATCCAGCCCGAAAGCGCGGGCCACATCTTCAAACAGCGTGCGGGAGTCGCCGCGCAGATCGATATCCCTGGTTTGCGGGGTGGCATTCAATTCCGTCGGTGGCAGCGGCTGGCGGGCGTCGGCCAGGTCCCGCGCGGTGGGCTTGTCGAAGTGCGATTCCGGGAGGGCCGCGGGTTCCGGCTCGG
>JBAWDI010000800.1:0-1679 GCA_049590695.1 Bryobacteraceae bacterium | reverse complement strand
GTCCAGACTAGCGGCGGAGCGAATTTGGTTCGCCCGGCGCCCTCCGGCTTTCTCAAGCAGAGCGGACCGAGCCTCCAGGAAGGGGATTCCGTCACAATAGAGGCTTTTCCAGTTGCCGCCCTGAAGGATGACCTTATGGTCGCAACGAAAGTCCGCGGAAGCGGACTGGAAGTGCGTCTGCGGGACTTCTCGGAACAACCGCTCTGGTAGATGTTTGCTTGCGAGCACGGCGAAAGCGCGCCGCAGCGATTCTGGTGGCGCTCGATCCGACCCACATTCTCCCTCGGACATATTCGTTCGGCTGGATTTTGGCATAAACCGTCTGATACCCTTTTGTCTCCGGGCTATCTGATGGCCGAACGCGGCTGGATAGACCGCCAGAGCCGATCGCAATGACCGCCGCCGTCCATTTCTCATCCGCGCCGCCGGAACAAGGGCAGCTTGCCGAGGTTCGGCAACGCCGGTACATCGTCACCGACGTCAAGCGCAGCACGCTCCCTGTGCCCGCCAGCGGGATTGCGGCCAAGGCGCAGCACCTCGTATCGCTGATCTCCATTGACGACGAGGGTCTCGGCGAGGAACTCCAGGTCATCTGGGAGTTGGAGCCGGGCGCCAAGGTCCACGAGAAGATGGCCCTGCCCGAGCCCACCGGCTTCGACCAGCCGGCCAGGTTGGATGCATTCCTCGACGCGGTGCGATGGGGCGCGTCCTCCATGGCGGACACCACCTTGATCCAATCTCCCTTCCGCGCCGGCATCGAGTTCGAGCCTTACCAGCTCGACCCAGTCGTGCGCGCGGTGGAGATGCCCCGGGTGAATCTCCTGGTCGCGGACGACGTCGGCCTCGGCAAGACCATCGAGACCGGCATGGTCCTGCTGGAGCTTATTCTGCGCCACCGCGCGCGGCGCATTCTGGTGGTCGTGCCCGCCTCCTTGCAGATCAAGTGGCAGAGCGAGATGCGGGACAAGTTCGGCCTGGAGTTCCGGATCGTGGACAGCCGGCTCATGCACGATCTGCGCCGAACCCGTGGCCTCCACGCCAACCCCTGGACGCACTTCCCCCGGCTGATCACCTCCATCGACTTCCTCAAGCGCGAGCGTCCGCTGCGCCTCTTCCGGGAAGCGCTTCCGGCCGCGGGCCAGTCGCCGTATCCACGGCGCTTCGACGTGCTCGTGGTCGATGAGGCCCACAACGTCGCTCCCGCTGGACGCGGCCAGTACGCCCTCGATTCCCTGCGCACGTCGGCCGTGCGGATGCTTGCGCCGCATTTCGAGCATAAGTTGTTCCTGACCGCCACGCCCCACAACGGCTACCCGGAGAGCTTCACTGCGCTTCTTGAATTGCTCGATCCCCAGCGGTTCGCACGCACTGTGAAGCTCGACCAGCAGCAACTCCAGGTGGTGATGGTGCGGCGATTAAAGAGCGAGATCACCGGCTGGGACGGCAAGAAGAGGTTCCCCGAGCGCAAGCCGCCCGTGCCGCTGGTTGTCCGCTATACGCCGGAGGAGAAGGAGGTCCACGCCGCGCTCCAGGAGTACGGCCGCCTGCGGCTGGCCCGAATTCACGATACCGCGGGCCAGTGCGCCACCGAGTTCATCCTCAAGCTGCTCAAGAAGCGCCTGTTCTCCTCGCCCCGCGCCTTCGCCGACACGTTGGCGCGCCACGAGGAATCCCTGCGC
>JBAWDI010000799.1:0-2983 GCA_049590695.1 Bryobacteraceae bacterium | reverse complement strand
CCGCGTGGCGGCCCTGTATAGCGCCCAACGGCTGCCATGGGACAGCCTGGTGTCGGGCCAGGTGAACCTGGAAGGCTCACTGCTGCGGCCCATTGAACTGCGCGTTTCCACCAGCCTGGAGCTGGCGCCTGGGACCGATAGCCCGCCGGTCGACGGGCAGATTGCCGCCAGCTACCAGGCGCTCGGCGGCATCCTGGACCTGGGCCACTCCTCCGTCACGTTGCCTTCCTCGCGCGCTGTTTTCTCCGGCGCTTTCGGCCGCCAGATGCGCGTTCAGCTTGAAACCCGCGATCTCGACGATCTTCTGCCCGCACTGGGCCTTAGCGCCGCCAAGCTGCCGGTGAAACTCTCGAGCGGCGGCGAAGTGGTTTTCGATGGCACGGTCACTGGCTACCTGGATGACCCGCGGATTGCCGGGCATTTGCGCGCCACCCGCTTCTCATGCCTGGCAGTCGGCTTCGCCTCGCTCGACGCGGACGTGAGCGCATCGGCGGAGAACCTGGGCCTGCGGAATGCCGTCCTGGTCCGCGGCCCCTCGCGCGCGCAATTCGATCTGGCGGTGGGTTTGACCCAGTGGAAGACCGGCGACGGCAGCCTGATCTTTGGGAGCGGAACCATCCGCGACGCCCCGCTCACAGACCTCGCGGCGCTCGCCGGCGCTGGAAGCACACCCGTCACGGGCACCCTCAATGCAACCGCGCAATTGACCGGCACCATCGGGAAACCGCTCATCAACGGCGATATCGACGTTGCCAAGGGCGCCATTCGCAACGAACCCTTCGACCGCCTCACGGCGCGCGTCAGCTACAGCGGCCGCAGCGTGGGGCTGGCCGCGGGGCAACTCTCTTCGGGCGCCAAACAGGTCCAGTTGAGCGCCACCTTCGACCATGCGCTGGACCACTTCGATGCCGGCCGCCTGCGCTTTCGGGTGTCCAGCAACGCCATGCCGCTGGAGCAGATCCATACGCTCGAAGAGGCCCGCCCGGGCCTCACCGGAACGGTCCAAGTGGCCGCCGATGGAGACGTCGAGCTCGGGCAGCCGGGTTTCCGCATCTCCGGTCTCCACGCCGATGTCTGGTTGCGCGGCCTGCAATGGACCGGCGAACCGCTCCGCGACGTCCACCTCACCGCTAATTCCGAGGGGCCGGTGCTGCGAGCGCACCTGGACTCCGACGTCGCCGACTCTACCGTACGGGGCGATGGCGAGTGGCGTCTGGAAGGCGATTATCCCGGCAGCGCCACGATCGCCTTTTCCAGTCTGGACCTCGCCCGAATGCGCGTTTGGATGGCGCCTTCGGCCGCCAGTGCCGTTTCGCGTTTCGCGGGTTCGGCGGAGGGCCAGCTTCGCATCGACGGTCCCGCGCTCAAGCCGCAACTAATGAAGGCCGAATTGCGCATCTCGAAATTCGAGATCGGTCCGGCGCCCGGTGCCGGCCTGCCCGCCGCCACGCCGACTCTCCACAACAACGGCCCCCTGGTGGCCACCATGGCCAATTCCGTCGTGACGGTGGAGAGCGCCCGCCTGGTGGGACGCTCGTCCGAGATCGCCATCGCCGGCAAGCTGCTGTTCGACCGGAAAAGTGCGTTGGATCTTCGGGTGACCGGCCGCCTCGATCTGGCCATCGTACGGGAATTCAGTCGCGACTTCAACGCTTCCGGCGCCGTCACCGCCGATGCCACCGTGCGCGGGCCTCTCGACGCGCCCCAGGTCAACGGCCGCATGGAGATCCACGACGCGGCGATGGATGTCGCCGGTTTCCCTAACGGTATCTCGAAAGCCAACGGCGTGGTCCTGTTCACCGGCGATCGCGCCACCATCCAGAGTTTGAGCGGCGAGACCGGCGGCGGCAAGATCGAGATCTCGGGCTTCGCCGGCTACGGCGGCGGTCCGGTCATTTTCCGGCTGCACGCGCAAGCCGTGCAGGTGCGCGTGCGCTATCCCGAAGGTGTCAGCACCATCGCGGACGCCAGCTTGAATTTGACCGGGACGTCGGATCGCAGCATGCTCGCGGGAACCATCACCATCCGCCGCGCCGGCTTTAATACGGAAACCGATGTCAGCTCGCTACTGGCGAAATCCGCCGAGCCCGTGCGCACGCCATCCGCCCGCACCGGTTTCCTGGGGGGCATGAATTTCGATGTCCAGATCAATACCGCTTTCGACACCCAGTTCGAAACCTCCCTCACCGAAAACCTCCAGGCCGAAGCCAACCTGCGCCTGCGCGGCACCGCCAGCAATCCCGCTCTGCTCGGCCGCATCAACATTACGCAAGGGCAGATGGTCTTCTTTGGCACCAAGTTCACCATCGACCAGGGTTCCATCGCGTTCTACAACCCCTTGAGAGTGGAGCCTGTCCTGGATGTCGATCTCGAAACCAGGGCGCGCGGCATCGATGTCATACTCACGGTTTCCGGCCCGCTGGACAAGCTGACCCTGACGCCGCGTTCCGATCCGCCGCTCCAGTTCAACGAGATCGTGGCCCTGCTGGCGACCGGCCGCAACCCGACCTCCGACCCCGCGCTGCTCGCCGCGCAGAGCACCACGCCCCAATCCTGGCAGCAGATGGGCGCATCGGCGCTGTTGGGCCAGGCCATTTCCAGCCCCGTCGCGGGCCGCTTGCAGCGGTTTTTCGGAGTGAGCAACCTGCGCATCGATCCGACGCTGCCGGGCGTGGAGACCAATCCCCAGGCACGCCTCACGCTGGAGCAGCAGGTGACGCCCGACCTCACCTTCACCTACATCACCAACGTCACCACCAGCAATCCCCAGGTGGTGCAAGTGGAATGGTCGTTCAGCAGGCAGTGGTCCGCGGTGGCGCTGAGGGAAGAAAACGGCCTGTTCGGGCTGGATTTCTTCTACAAGCGGAGGTTTAAGTGAGTAGCGCCGGCGATCTTGCCGCCGTCTTCGCCGCAGCCGGCTTCATGGCCTGGGCCGTCCGCGGCCGCTCGTCGAGCGTCTTCGGACCCTCCGTGTGGCGGGGGC
>JBAWDI010000798.1:0-4189 GCA_049590695.1 Bryobacteraceae bacterium | reverse complement strand
GGGCACCACCATCGAAATGCTGCTCGACCGCTCGCTCACCTTCAACGAAAACGAACTGAATTTCGGAAACTACCAGGCGCCCCGGGCATCGGCGTCGCCAGCACCCGAGGCGGACAAACCGAAGAGTGGCTCCTCGCTCCCGATTTCGCGGCGGCCGTTTCCCGAGTAGCGCCGGCGGTCGCTTTTTGCCGGTGGGTTGCTACTTCGCGGCCCCGGACCTGCCAGCCGGCGGGAATCTCTTGATGAAATTCGTGTCGAAGCGGCCGGCCTGGAAATCGGGGTCGTCGAGAATCCGCCGATGCAGCGGTATCGACGTGTGAATCCCCTCCACGATGAACATATCGAGCGCGCGGCGCATGCGCCGGATGGCCTCGCCACGATCGGAGCCGTAAGCGATGAGCTTGGCCACCAGCGAATCGTAGTACGGCGGAATCACGCAATCGGTGT
Organism: Bryobacteraceae bacterium; assembly: GCA_049590695.1. Classification (GTDB taxonomy): domain Bacteria; phylum Acidobacteriota; class Terriglobia; order Bryobacterales; family Bryobacteraceae; genus Fen-178. Next base: position 3,742 of record JBAWDI010000798.1, on the reverse strand, counting down.
AGGCGAATGTGTCCACGCGCACGCCGATGCCGCCGGGCACGTGGAAGCCCGTGATGCGGCCCGGCGAGGGCACGAACGTCTCGGGGTTCTCGGCGTTGATGCGGCACTCGATGGCGTGCCCGCGCAACTCGACGGGGCCGCTCAGGATCTCCGGCAGCCGCTCGCCCTGCGCGATGCGGATCTGGCTCTTGACGATGTCGATGCCGGTCACGAATTCGGTGACCGGGTGCTCCACCTGCACCCGCGCGTTGACCTCGATGAAGTACAACTCGCCGCTCTCATCCATGAGGAACTCCACCGTGCCGGCGTTGGAATACCCGGCGGCGGCGATGGCTCTTCTTAGGGCGGTGGCAATTTCGGCGCGCTGGCGGTCGTTGACCGCGGGCGACGGCGATTCCTCCAGCAGCTTCTGATGGCGGCGCTGGATGGTGCACTCGCGCTCGCCCAGAATCTCCACGTTGCCGTGTTCGTCGCCCAGAATCTGGAATTCGACGTGCCGCGGCGCGGCAATGAATTTCTCCAGGTACACGTCGGCCGAGCTGAACGCGGCGCCGGCCTCGTGCTGCGCCTGCGCAAACAGCGGCGGCAGATCCTCCGCCCGGCTGACCACGCGCATGCCGCGTCCGCCGCCGCCCGCGGAGGCCTTGAGGATCACGGGATAGCCGATCCCGGCGGCCACTGCCAGCCCCTCCTCGGGGCTCTTGAGGACCCCCGCCGAACCCGGCAGTATGGGCACGCCCATCTCCCGCATGAACGCGCGCGCGCGCTCCTTCACCCCCATCAGCCGGATCACCTCGGGCCGCGGCCCAATGAACTTGATGCGGGAGGCTTCGCAAACCTCGGCGAAGCCCGCGTTCTCGCTCAGGAAGCCGTAGCCCGGATGGATGGCGTCCACGTTGGTGATTTCCGCCGCGCTGATGATGGAGGCGATGTCCAGGTAGCTGCGCGCGCTCTTGGCCGGGCCGATGCAGATGGCCTGGTCGGCGAAACGCACGTGCGAGCTGTAGCGGTCGGCCTCCGAATAGACGGCGACCGTCTGGATTCCCAGTTCCTTGCAAGCGGCGATGACCCGTACGGCAATCTCGCCCCGATTGGCGATGAGTACCTTGCTAAACCGCACGGATGGCAAACAGGGCCTCCCCGTACTCCACCGGCTGCCCGTTCATGACGAGCTTGCTGTCGATGATGCCGGAGGTTTCGGCCTCAATCTCATTCATGAGCTTCATGGACTCGATGATGCACAGCACCTTGCCCGGCTGGACGTGCTCGCCCACACGGACGAACGGCGCCGCGCCGGGCGAAGCGGCCTCATAGAAGGTGCCCACGATGGGAGATTTTACCAGCGTCAGGTTGGCGTCGGCGGGCTGGTCGTCGCCCTTGTCCTGGGGAGTTTCGGGCGGAGGCGCCGGAGCAGCGGGGGCGGGAGCGACGGCGAATTCCTGGGGCGCCACGAAGGCTGCGCGGCGTATGCGGACACGGTTCTCGCCGCGCTGCACCTCCAATTCCGCAATCCCGGTTTCGGCCGCCAGGTTGATCAGTTCACGAATCTCATCGACTGTCATTCAGCATTAGCTTAACAAAAAGGGGACAGACGCATTTTCCTCTCGTCATCTACCTTGCGCAAACTGCCTGCCCCACTTCTCCCGCACCTCAGCCACGAATTCCTCCGGTTCCCTGGTTTCGAGGAGAACGACGGCGCCATCGCCCTTCGGTGGCAGTAGCACCAGGCGCGCGCCGTCGGCCCGGTACATGCGAATGGTCTTGCCGCTGGCCACCCGGAACCACCCCGACCGGTAGTGCGAATTGGCGAACCCGTTTGTGCGCTCGGTAGGCCGCCACTCCGTGTCTACGCCGAAATCGATAACCCGGATGTGCTCGACATCCACGCTGGTTCGATTCAAGGTGACTGGATAGAACCTGTCATGGATCGTCAGTGACTCCGGGGTCAGGGTATAACTCGGAGGGCCGGGCGAGTACAAGAAGGCGAACGCCAGTATCGCAATCACCACAATTCCAATAGCGGCTCCAGCCAGCGTGCCGGTCCGGCTCCCGGCGTCTTGAGTCAAGGGGACCGGGGCGGTGGGTGCCCCGATGGCTGCCATGAAGCCCTCAACATCGTCGGGGCTGAACAGCGCCGTCTTTGCGCCGGTGACGACCACCACCGCCTTGCCGCGGTTGGTGACATACCAGGTGGATTTCCCGAGTTTCGACGTTCGAAACAGGCCATAGTAGCCGAACAATCCGCCGTTGCCGAATAACCTGATGCAGCCCCGGAAGTCATCCGCGGTGGCGCGTCTGGCCTCACGAATGCCGTCGAGCGGGATGCGGACGTTTCCAATCAGCCGATTCACCGTGATGGAGCGGTCCGAGACCGCATAGCCCCTTGGCGACCAGGCATACGCCCCAATCAAGATCACGGCGCAAAGACATCCCGCGATCACGCTGTGGGTGGCCACCACGATCGCCAGAAACACAACTGGGACGACCCCGGAAATGACTTTGGTGGTCGTATCGTATGACGCCGAAAACATGCCATCACCGCCTGACAGCATGGATCTTTCCATCCCGATCGAATTCGACGGCGACCATGGCCGGCTTTTCCCGGAAGGGCGCCTGATTTTCGTTGCCGAAGAAACAGTCCCACCAATTCCCTTGCTTATCCTCAAAGTAATCGGTGCCGCCGCCCGAAGGAACCGCTTCGTGGCGCCATTTGTACGGGCCATAAATGCGATCCGACAGAGCCGCCATGCTGCTGTACCGGCCTTCGTAGGTATCGGCCGCGGTGAGGTAATACTTGCCGTTGCGCTTGAACAAACAAGCGCCTTCGTGGCCGATATCCGAGCATTGGCGATGCGCCGCGCAAGTGTCCGCGTGGTGGGCCGGGTTGGTATCGGGATCGAGCAGCGCGGGCTTCTTCGGCTCTTCGGCCAGCCCGCTCATGTCGTCCTTCATGCGGGCGATCAAGCCGCCGCCGTAGACCAGGTACACGGTGCCGTCGTCGTCCTCGAAAAGAGAGGCGTCGATGTCGCCCGCGAGCTTGCCGTCGTTGGCCAGCGCGTTGACGTACGGTCCCTCGGGCTTGCCGGTCGCGCTCTTCAGAATGCCCCGGTCGCCGGGCGGCATGCTTAACGTGATGAAGTAATTCTTCAGCCGCTTGATGTAGTGGAATTCCGGCGCCCACAGCGCGCGCACGGGCTTGCGATACCAGCGCCACGGCCGTTCCCATGTGCCGTCCTTCTCAAAACTCCACACCAGCCCGAGGTAATCCCATTTCTTTAGATCGGCCGAACGCCAGAGTTCCACGCCGTCGTTGTGGTCCCATATGTCCTCGCCCGTGGAACCCGTCAGGTAGTACATACCATCGCCGCCGACGCGGATGACGGTGTCGCGCATCTGGATGTCCATCAGCGGCTGGATCTCGGGAATGAGCCCCAGTTTCACGACCGAACCGGTGACGCCCCGGTTCATGGCCACCCACCTGGCCCGGGAATCGTTGGGAGTGGCGCCCGGTCCGCTGATCCCGGAACCCGGTTTCAGGTTCGCCGGCGCCACCACCGGCCCCGGCGGCCTCTGCGGAGCCTGCGCCATCGCGTACACACCAGCCAGCACCACTATCCAAAGCGATTTTCGCTCCATAAGCACGCCAGTTTACCGCACTGCGTGGCGCGGACTTCAGTCTGCCGCGTCCCGACTCATCGGGACGCTCTTTGGCGCTAGTCCCTACACCCCTCGCCGGTTGCCC
>JBAWDI010000797.1:0-1630 GCA_049590695.1 Bryobacteraceae bacterium | reverse complement strand
TCTCAACCCCATACCGTCTCGGCAACTCGCTCCACCAAGTAGAATCGTCAGCCTCCAGTTTCTTGCGGATACGCGTTGCCACGTACACGCCGCACCTGAAAGGCTTGCCCGCCAAGCACCGCGGCAGAACCTCAAGCAGAAGCACTTCAAGGGTCTTTAGTACTAAATTCCTATACACATTATCCAGACACCACGGACTGGCCAGATTCCATGGGTCGTCGCTCATCACTGTCGACGCGCGCCTTAGCAAGACGCCGAGAATCGCTGCCTGCTCTTTGTTAAGTATCTCGAGGACAGGATCCATCACCCATTTTCCTAGTTGATTGAAATCAATCCTTTTCCAAAGGCAGTCCTTCGGGTCTGGATTTGTCAGTAGTTCTGATGGTCCCCACACCAACTCCTTTTCGACCATTGCGCTATTAAACCTCGCTGCCGCGGCTTCGTCCGGGCAAACCAGCGCTAGGCCTCCGACCCCAAAAGCCCCCTCGGACACACTACCCGTTTCGTCGAGATAGACCTCGACGTAGGGCTCACTCTCGTTGGTACCTGCCTCTCCAGCCTGCAACTGACCAACGCTATGATTGCCAGAACAAAATCGCTGCAACGCGCCTCTCCCCTTGACTAGCTGGAGCGCCCGCACTACCGCCTTTTCAAAACGGAGAGCTGCGTGGGCAAAGAGTTCCGGAGTTGTTTCGACAAAGAGCCGCGGCTTTTCAAAATCCGTAATAATGTTCTCATACGGCTTGAGCGCTTGTATAATCCGCCGTTGACCTGTGGAGGCGAACATGACGATGGGCAATCGCGGGTCTACTAATGCGATGAGCCGGGGAAAAAGCGTGAGAGCGAGGTAGTATTCGTCAGCTTCCGTTACGGCTTGGTCGATACAACGGCGTACCAGCTTGAGCTCCGCGGTGGTAAAACCACCGCCCTCCCAGGGAAGATCTGATCTATCCACAGTTTGGTTGGCCAACTGCCAAAGAGCCTCAAAAAAGGCTACCTCATCAGTAGTCCTCTTTCGGGCAAACAGGCGCAGATCTAGAAATAGGATCTCTGTCTGCCGGTCGGTTAAATGAAGGCCTCCGTTGATCCTCAGGCTGCCACTGGGATCTTTGAGCTTGCCGAGGATCTTGTCCGGGGAGGTGAATGTGACGACCCTGGGATCTCTTCCCTCCAAACCGAGCGCTTGACGAAGCAGCGGTTCCCAGCCAAGGTCAGCCATATCGTCCATCAAGACGAACTTGACGCCTGGAATGGCGTTGAGTTTATCCCCACCGATCCAAGGCCAGGAGATTTCAGGGCGCCCGATCAGCAGGCCGATTTTCTGGAGCACGCCCTGCAAGTAGAGCAGGACCTGCTTATCCACCTCGGGCAAGCCAAGCTGGTTTACCTCAACTCCTAGCAGGAGCGGTCCGATGATGTTTGAGATGGCATGCCGGTGCACCGGTTCAGTCAGCAGTGTACGGAGGTAGCGGCGGACCGCCTTACGTCGCCAAGGCTCGATCTGGCGATTCTGAGAAAGCCGGTCCCCGAGAATTCGCAAATCGGTGTACTCTTCGAGGCAATACAGGTGCGGCGCCAGCAACTGCTTGAGCGCCTGCTCATGATGGTCGGAATCCGTTCTGCCCTGCGG
>JBAWDI010000796.1:0-4965 GCA_049590695.1 Bryobacteraceae bacterium | reverse complement strand
GCCATCCATGTCGTCACAATTTTCTGGAACGGCTCATCATTCATGAAGCGGACGAAGATGTCCTCATTCTGGTCCATCCGCTCCACGAAGAGGCGTTCCAGCAGGTTTTTGAACACCAACTCGAACTTGTCCTCCGGGTTCACGGCGGCGGCCTGTTGCAGTCCCTCGTCGGTAACCGCCGCCTGGACGATCTGGTCGAAGAAAAGTTGATCGGCCTGGTTGAAATCCGTGCCGAACCGCTCATTCACAATGTCGATGAGCTGCGATAGTGGCACCGGCTGTTCCCGCACCAGGCCGCTGCCCACCTCAGTGGGGCCGTCGAGCGGGCGGGCGTCCCCGTCGCGCAGTGAAATTGAGCCTTCGCTGATCTTCTGGAGACGATAGTATTCGAGCCGGACCTCGTCATCGAACTGGTACTGGGCGCCAGTGTTGCGGCGCGGAAGTTTTGCGGCCAGATGGCGCAGGAAGACGTAGAGCCGTTCGAGGTCGGAATCCTGATACGGAATCACCTGGCTAAGAAACCCGTAGAGGTTGCGAAAGGCCACCAGTTTTCCGCGCCACAACTCGGCTTCCTCCTCGTTCTCCCTCTGGAGCGCTATGAAGCGCGACACGGCCGGATCGAGCGCAGCGTTCATGGCCTGGTGATCCAGGGCGCTCTGGCGCTGCTTTGGCTTGAAGTAGATGGCCGAGAAGCGCTCGACCTCCTCGTCGAGATAAATGCCCGCGGTCTCCAGCTCCGCTTTGATCTCGTACATGCGGTTGGGATCGACTTCCTGGCCCATTTCGGCGCCTTCGTAATAGGTCTTGAACGCCTCGCGGATCTCTTCGCGGTCGTTGACGAAGTCGAGAACGAAGGTGTCTTCTTTGAGAGGATGGGTGCGATTCAGGCGCGAGAGCGTCTGCACGGCCTGGATGCCGGCGAGCCGCTTATCGACAAACATGGTGTGGAGGAGCGGCTGGTCGAAGCCGGTCTGGTACTTTTCCGCCACCAGCAAAACCTGATACTCGGGCGTGGCGAACTTTTCGGGGAGTTCCCTCTCGCGGATGCCGAGGTTCATCTTCTCTTCGGTGTAGGCCGCGCCCGGCAGCTTGTCATCCTGCACCGTTCCAGAGAAGGCGACAAGGGTTTTGATGGCGTAGCCCTTCTCGTGGATGTAGCGGTCGAAGCTTTGCTTATAGCGCACGGCCTCCAGGCGCGAGCCGGTGACAACCATGGCCTTGGCCCGGCCGCCGATCTTGTGCCGGGTGACGGCCTGAAAGTGCTCGACCATGACCACGGTCTTCTGCGCGATGTTGTGGGGGTGGAGGCGCATGAAGCGGGCGAGGGCGCACGCGGCTTTCTTGCGCTCGACGTTGGGGTCGTCTTCGCAGGCTTTCAGTAATCCGAAATAGGTGGCGTAGGTAGTGTAATTCTTGAGCACATCGAGGATGAAAGCTTCCTCGATGGCCTGGCGCATGGTGTACTTGTGGATCGGTTCTCCGTCTCGCCCGAACACGGCAAAAGTCTTGTACTTGGGAGTGGCGGTGAAGGCAAAGAAGCTCAGGTTGGCCTGGCGGCCGCGTTTGGCCATGCTGCGGAACAGCTCTTCCATATCCTCGCGGCCTTCCTCGGACGCGCGCTTCTTCGCCTCCTCGCGAAGGTCCTCGCCGCCGAGCACCTCCTTGAGGTCGGTGGCGGTTTCGCCGCCCTGCGAGCTGTGGGCCTCATCGACGATCACCGCACAGCGGCGGGTGGGCAGTGCTCCGGTTCCGGCAGCGCCCCGCTCCTCCGCCATTTTGAGCAACTGGCGGGATACGAAGGGAAACTTCTGGAGCGTGGTGATGATCACGGGCACCGCGTTCTCCAGTGCCTCGGCGAGTTGGCGCGAGCTTTCTTCGATTTTCTGGACCACGCCGCGTTTGTGCTCGAACTGGTAGATGGTGTCCTGGAGCTGTTTATCGAGTACGACGCGGTCGGTGACGACGATTACGCTATCGAAGACGCGCTGGCTGGCGGCATCGTGCAGCGATGCGAGCCGGTGCGCCAGCCAGCCGATGGTGTTGCTTTTTCCGCTGCCGGCGGAATGCTCGACCAGGTAGTTATGCCCCACGCCCTCGCGCCGGGCACAATCGACCAGCAGGCGGACGGCCTGGAGCTGGTGGTAGCGGGGGAAGACCATGGAATCGACCTTCACCTTGCGGCCTTGATCGTCCCGTTTCTCGTCTACCTGCAAGTGGATGAAACGAGCGAGGAGATCGAGGAGACTGTCGCGCTGCAACGCTTCTTCCCAGAGGTAGGCCGTGCGATAGGTGCGGCCGGCCGGATCGGGCGGGTTGCCGGCGCCGCCCTCGCAGCCCTTATTGAACGGGAGGAAGTGAGTTGCGGGGCCGGCGAGGCGGGTGGCCATCAGGACGGACTCGGTATCGGCGGCGAAATGGACCAGCGTACGGCGTTTGAATTCAAAGATCGGTTCCCAAGGATCGCGATCCTGTTTGTATTGGCGGCAGGCGTCCTCTACGGTCTGGCCCGTGAGCGGGTTCTTCAGCTCGATGGTGAGGACGGGGATGCCGTTCAGGCTGAGGGTGACATCTAGCGACTTTTCGCTGCGCGGCGAAAAATGAAGCTGACGCGTGAGACCGAGGTGGTTGGCTGCGTAACGGGCTTCCAGTTCCGGGTTTAGCTCATGGGCGGCCTTGAAGTAGGCGACACGGAGGGTGCGGCCGTAACATTTGAAGCCGTGGCGGAGAGTGGCGAGAGATCCGTTCACATCCATCCATTTGCAGAGATCGGTAAGGATCTGCTCGCCGGTCTTGTCGCCGTGCAGGGCTTCGAGCTTTGCCCATTCCGTCGGCTGGGTATCGCGGATGAAGGCCAGGACGGTTTGGGGGAAGATCGCGCGCTCGCGGTCGAAGGCGTCGGCGGGGACAGGCTCATAGCCGTGCTGAAGAAGGTGGGCTTCTATGACGGTTTCGAAAGCGGCTTCGTTCGTGCAGTTCATTCTTGCGGTCCCAGGATAAACCGGGCGCGCTCGCGCCGCAGCATCTCGAACGGCGTCACGTACCTTATGCCAAGGCCGATACACGCATCTGGAATCTTGATCTTTCGCTTGGATGCGGAGGGAATCTCGTGCGTGACTACCGTGTGCCCTCCCGCGTGCGCCTGGGCTACCAGGTAATAGTCCGCTACCTGAAGGAACGTGCTGACGGCAGCCGGTTCATATTGCCGGCCACGCGCCCATGCGCCGACGGCTCCCAGCGCCGGAAGGTCCGGTGCGCCCACCGGCAGGAAGAAACCGACGCCGCGGGCCCCGGCCCACGCGGAGAGTTCGTCGGCGAGGGCCTGGACTTCATCCCCTACCTTCTCGATGCTGAATACCTTGCCGGAGCGATTCTGTGCGACGAGCCAATCCCAAAACGCAGGGCAGAAGTCGAGGCCGTAATGCAGATTCTTGGCGGCAATGAATACGTTGGCGTCCAGCAGGTACGCCATCAGAAACCCACCCCGAGGTTCTGCGCCAGTTCGTGAAACGTCGCCATCTTCTTGAAGCCGAGAAGACGAAAGGCCTCAGTGAACGGGGACCGGCCCTCCAGCGCGCTCGAGACCAGCGCCCGCGCAAATCGCTTGCTGGCGCGGGCGCCGAGCGTGAGATAGAAATCGCCCCCGCTGCCCTTCGGCAGGGCGGCGATCCTGGCTGCCTCCGCGCGATAAGCCTCCCAAAAGCGGTCCGTGGGGAGGCCCCCCGCGTCATGGATACGGCGCAAGACCACGAGCGTGCTCACCTTGAATCGTCGCGCGAGCCGGTTCGTCTCCGTCCGCAAATCGGTTCCCCTCCGATACTCATTGCGAATGTCGGCAAGGGGAACCAGGAACTCAGCCGCAACCTGGTTGCACCAGCGCTCCACGCGATGGCCGGGGGCGGCCGAGGCCTGCGCGTCGGACACCGCCGATTGCCCCAGCCAGATGTGCGCCAGTTCATGCGCCAAGGTGAACATCTGGGCCGCCTTACTATCGGCTCCATTAATGAAGATGAGAGGCGCTAAGGAATCGCACAGGGCGAAGCCTTGGAACTCGTGCGGGTCGAGCTTGTAGTGGGTGTTGCTTCCCACGACGCCGCTCACCATCACCAGGACGCCCGCCTCGTCCGCCTTGGCGATGAAGAGGCGGAGCGCTTCGGTCCAATTCGGCGCTTGGGCACGCTCGTCCGGGCCGAGCCGCAGGCCCGCCCGGATGCCCGCCGCGGTCTCTTCGATGCTGCTTTCCAAAGTTGCCGATCCCACGAACGGAAGGGGCGTCTGGCTCTCGATATTGGCGAACTCCCGGTACCACTCCTGACGCTGCTGGCAGAGGTAGATGGTGTCGAGCAGGCCGGGGCTTGGCCGTTCAAGACCCGCGCCAGCTCGGGTACGGAAGTCCGGGATCGGAACGCGCTCCTCAGGCGGTTCCGGGAAGAAGAGGAAACCTACGGGTGTGTGCGTCGCCTTCGCGAACTCCTCGACTTGCCTGAGCGTCGGAACAACCGCGCCGCGTTCCCACTTTTCCAACTTGGGAAAACGCCGGGCCAGCGCGCCTGGAGGGAGGCCGCCGCGCTCGCGTGCCCAGCGCAGCAAGTCGGGTTTTACCTCGGCGCGCATTCTGTTCCCACTCTCGCACTACTGCGTTGGCGTTTCAACGATGCCAGTACTACCCGCATTCCGGACCTCGATTGCGCCCGTCACGGCGGCGGAGATGAGCGCGGCGCGACGAGAAATGAAGTTGGCGGGTGATGCCGAGGCGGTTAGTGGCGTAGCGGGCTTCGAGTTCCGGGTTCAGTTCGTGGGCGGCCTTGAAGTAGGCGATGCGGAGGGTGCGGCCGTAGCATTTGAACCCGTGGCGGAGGGTGGCGAGAGACCCGTTCACATCCATCCATTTGCAGAGATCGGAAAGGATCTGCTCGCCGGTTTTGTCGCCGTGGAGGGCCTCGAGCTTTGCCCATTCCGTGGGCTGGG
>JBAWDI010000795.1:0-3497 GCA_049590695.1 Bryobacteraceae bacterium | reverse complement strand
GCGGAAATCGCGCGCCGCGGCAAGACCGTGCGCCTCATCAGCCGCGCGCGCCGCAGCGGCGGGCGTATCTCACTGCGCGTGCGCGCCGAAGTGCTGGACCGCTGCGACATCCTGGCCGCGACGCCGGGGACTTCGAACCTGATCCTTTTCCACACCGACCTAATGGGCACCTTCGGCACGGTTTCCATCGAGCCGACGGTGGAGCAGACGGCCTACGGCGTGTTCAGCGACTTGGTCAACTTGACCAGGGTGAGTGGATAAGGCGCATTCCGGCGCGGGTTCTCGGGATCGTAGAGCACGCAAATCGGAGCGCCTACTGCGGGAGGGCGCCGGCTCTGGCCTCGCCCTTTGGCGGTGGCTCCGTTCAGCAAGGTGAAGTCGTACCGAATGACGGTTCCGTTCTTGGTCCTACGCCAGCCGGTTACAATGCCCGGAGCGGGGCGGCCTTCTGTCAGCAGCCGCATCTGCTTACGAAGGAGTATCGTGAGGACCAGGGCGATCGCAACCAGTTCCCCGGAAACCAGGTACGCGACCCAGGGGCGCATGGGAGTATCGTCCCACCCAGTCGGGTGGTTCACTTTCGGGTTCGATGGAAGAAAGCGTACCGGCAGGCTCGAACCGGCCCTGAGATCTTGCCAAATGCGCGATGGGACCCCTTTGCGCGCCACATACACGCGCTCCTGGACGGTGAACCGGTAAGACACCAGGTGCTGCTGGTTCTTGTCTCCGCCGCGCCAGACTCGGGTGATTTGGGCATCCGTATTCACACCTTGTTCTTGCAGCAGGCGCTGTTCCTTCGCCTGCCGCTTGGCCGTAGTTCCAAGGCCGATGCCCGCGGCGACGGCCCCCAGCAACATCATCGCTGCCACTACCAGCAGCGCGATCCCTCCGCCGGTCAGCCGGACCGGGCGCAGGCTGGAATAGCCGAGGCCGTCCGGAGGCGTCCAGTTCTCTATCATGGTTTACTCTTCTCCTTCCGCAATCGTCCCGCGTCCTGCAGGGCGCGGCGCAACAGAAACTCGATCTGCGCGTTGAGGCTGCGCAGTTCGGAGCTGGCCCAGCGCTCGAGGGCTTCGTGCGTCGCCGGGTCCAGCCGAAGCAGGAATGCTTTCCGTTGCGCCATGGCCCCTTACTGGTAGAGCGTGCCGGCGTTGACGATGGGCTGCGCGTCGCGGTCGCTGCACAGCACCACCAGCAGGTTGCTCACCATAGCGGCCTTTCGCTCTTCGTCGAGTTCGACGATATGCTTCGCGCTCAGTTGATCGAGCGCCATCTCCACCATGCTCACCGCGCCCTCGACAATCTTCTGCCGGGCCGCGATGATGGCGCTGGCCTGCTGCCGCCGAAGCATCGTGCTGGCGATTTCGGGGGCATACGCCAGGTGGGTGATGCGAGCCTCGATGACCTCTATGCCGGCTTTGGACAGGCGATCCTGAATCTCTTCGCGCATACGGTGGGCGATGTCCATCACCGACATGCGCAGCGACATCTGCCCTTCCACGTGCGCGTCGTAGGGATAAGTGGTGGCCAGGCTGCGCACGGCGGACTCGCTCTGCACGTGCAGAAACTGCTCGTAGTCGTCGACGCAAAAAATCGCTTCGGCCGTCTCCACCACCCGCCATACCACCACCGCGGCGATCTCGATGGGGTTGCCATCCTGGTCGTTGACCTTCAGCTTGCTGCTCTCGAAATTGCGTATGCGAAGGGAGACCCGGCGCCGGCGCGTCAGCGGGTTCACCCACCAGAGCCCCGGCTGCTTGATCGACCCTTTGTACATGCCAAACAACTGGATCACCTTGGCCTCATTGGGGTTAACGACCGTGAATCCGCACAGGCAGGCGATGTCGAAGATCAGAAGCACGATCCACCCCAGCGTCAGGTAGCCCGCATCGGCCTGGATGGCCGAGACCAGACTGTAGATGGACAGGATCAGCAGCGCGACTAGCACGATGAGCATCAGCCAGCCCGAGAGGCCCTTGATTTCCTTTTCCCGCATGATTGAAACTTCCTCCTTGCTTGAAATCATAATGATATCACACTGATTGCATTTGTCAAGGGGGCAAGGGTAGCAAGTTGTGATATCGCCCATGATATACTGAGTTCGAGTGAGCATACGGCTGATGCTCGACACGAGTGTGATGGTGGCCGCCCTGAGGAGTGACCGTGGCGCATCCCGCCGGCTTTTGGTTGGGGCCTTGAGCGGACGTTTTACTCTGCTGGTTTCCGTGCCATTGATGGTTGAGTATCAATCCGTGCTGGTGCGCCCGGAGCATCTTGAAGCCGCGCGGGTGTCGGCGGGTGACGTGGATGGAATCCTGTCCGCGTTGGCCGCTGTGCTCGAGCCGGTCCGGCTTGCATATTTGTGGCGCCCGCTCTTGAGGGACCTGGCCGACGAGATGGTCCTAGAGACGGCCGTTAACGGCGGAGCGGATTTATTGTGCACGCTGAACATCCGCGATTTCGAGCCGGCCAAGCGGTTCGGTGTACCCGTGCTAAATCCGGGCGAAGCGTGGCGGCGCGTGGAGGAGTTTCATGAGAAGAAGTAATGTTGCTTTGCGGCTTCAACCGTCTCTCCTGGAGGAGGCCCGCAAGGTCGCTCAAAGCGAGGGAGTGGCGGTCAACCAGTTGATCAATATCGCCGTGGCGGAAAAACTGTCGGCGTTGCGCACCGACGACTACTTTCGGCAGATGGCGGCGCATGGCGACGTGAAAAAGGCGCTGCAGATTCTGTCTCGCGCCGGCACTGGGAATCCACCGATGCCCGGGGACGAGTTGCCGAAGCCTTCAGTGAAAGTTGTGCGACGAGGGCGCCGCACCCGCGCGTAGCGGGGCGATGCGGCCGGCTTTCACCGAAATCACCCCGTCTTGGTTTTGCAGCACGCCGTCGATGATGAGGTACCGTTCGCCCAGCACCACGAACTTGTAGCGGTCGAAGGTGGCTGGCGCGACGATGGCGTTCATGATGCCGGTTTCGTCTTCCACGCTCATAAAGACGAACCCCTTGGCCGTGCCGGGGCGCTGGCGCACGATGACCGCTCCGGCGATGCGCACCAGGCGGCCGTTCGGGACCTTCGCCAGGTCGATGGCACGCGTTACGCCGCGCGCGTTCATTTCGGCGCGGCGCCAGGCCATGGGATGCTGGCCGATGGTCACGCCGGTGCCGTGGTAATCGGCAAAAAGGCGCTCCTCCGTGTTCATGGGGGCGAGCGGGGAAGGCTCGCCATTGGCGGTTTCTTCCAGCGGCGCCAGCAGCGGGCCTACCGGCAGCGTGGCGCGCTGCGTTTGCCAGAGGGCATCGCGGCGATGGGCCTGGTGGAGAGAATTCAAGGCGCCGATTTCAGCCAGGCGGTTGAGCTCGTCTTTACGCAACTCGCGGACGCGAAACGCCAGGTCGTCGATGCTGCTGAACGGCCGCGCCCGCAGAATGGCGCGGGCGGCTTCCTCGCGGAGACCGCGGGCGTAGCGCAGCCCCAACCGTAGGGGCCGGGCCTGCCCGG
>JBAWDI010000794.1:0-2482 GCA_049590695.1 Bryobacteraceae bacterium | reverse complement strand
CGTTCGAAGTGATCACGGGCGTCCCCGCCGCCATGGCCTGCGCTACCGGGAATCCGAAACCTTCATAAAGCGAGGGGTACGCGAACACCGTGGCGGCGGCCGTCAGCGGCGCGATGTCCGGCTCCGGAATGTAACCCAGGTAGCGCACGCCGCGTACGCTGCGCACGCGCGCGGCCGTCTCCGCCGAGGCCCAGCCCATCGGCCCGGCCACCACCAGCTCGAATTCCTCGCGCACCGATGCCGGCAGGGCCTCGTAAGCGTTCAGCAGCAGGTCGATGTTCTTGCGCGGCTCGATGGTGCCGACGAACAGAACAAAAGGGCGCTTCAGGCCGTACCGCGCGCGGACCGCGTCCATGGCTTCACCACTCGCGTCGAAAAACGCCGCGGCGATGCCGGAGTGAATCACCGCGATCTTCTCCGGCCGAAGCCCCAGCACGCGGACCGCGTCCGCCTTGGTGCTCGCGGAAACCGCGATCAGCCCATCGGCGCGCCGCAGGATTCTTTCGAAATTGCGGTCGGCGCGGAGGTTGGCCGCCGGATGCAGCTCCGGCATCAGCCAGCACGTCATGTCGTGAATCGTGGCGGTGAGGCGCGGACGGCGCGGCGGGTGACGCGTCAGGCCCGAGCAATGGAACACATCAGCGCCCTGCGTCAGCCAGTCGAGCACCGGCAGCCCAGTGTAGTTGGCCAAAGCCAGCGCCGCCAATCCCGTCCTGGTGCGCCATCCGCCGGCCATCGAGCGATTGTGCCGCAGCGGCCCGAAGCCACCAAGAGCGGGGAAGGTGCCAATCGTATTTGCCCCGGCCGCGCGCCTCAGGTGCTCGATCCAGTGATACAGATAGTTCTTGACGCCGGCGCTGCGTATGAGCAGCGGCACGGCATCGATGGCCACTCGCATTCTCTACAGTATGTGCTATATTGGCAGTTTATGAGAGCAGCCACCGTTGCCCGGCATCGTCGTCACCATCATGCCCGCACGCGACGGGTGGTGTTCTGATTTCATTGAAATCGAATTGGAAAGGACGCCCGCCGCGGGATGCCCTCTGGGCCCGGCGGGCTTTTTTGTTGTATTTGCCATGAATCTGGATTTTCAAAAATCGGATGGCCTCATCACCGCCGTCATTCAGGACCACGCCTCTGGCCGCGTCCTCATGGTGGGCTACATGAACGAAGCAGCCTTCGCCAAGACGGTCGAAACCGGCTTCGCCACTTTCTATAGCCGCTCGCGCCGCAAGCTCTGGCTTAAGGGCGAAAGCTCCGGCCACAAGCTGGCGGTGAAAGAAATCTCGACCGATTGCGATGCCGATGCGGTGCTGCTGAAGGTCGAGGCGCTCGGCCCCGGTGTGTGCCACGAAGGTTACCAGAGCTGCTTCTTCCGCCGCCTCGAAAATGGCGAGTGGAAGGTCGCCGACCAGCGCACCTACGACCCGCGGGCCGTCTACGGAGCCAAGCCATGAAACTCAAGCTGGGAATACCCAAAGGGAGCCTCGAGAACGCCACCATCGACCTGTTCCGCCGCGCCGGCTTCGCCATCACCACCAGCAGCCGGTCCTATTTCCCGCGCATCGACGATCCCGATATCGAATGCATGTTGATCCGCGCCCAGGAAATGGCCCGCTACGTCGAGGATGGCATCCTCGACGCCGGCCTCACCGGCCGCGACTGGGTCGTCGAGAACGAAGCCGACGTCCTGGCCGTGGCCGACCTCATCTACGCCAAGCAGAGCTTCGGCAAGGTGCGCTGGGTGCTGGCCGTCCCCGAATCATCGGGCTTTGCGTCCGTCAAAGACCTCGAAGGCAAAATCATCGCCACGGAACTGGTGGCCACCACCAAACGCTATCTGAAGGCCCACGGCGTCGCCGCCAAGGTCGAGTTCAGTTGGGGCGCTACCGAGGTCAAGCCGCCGGTGCTGGCCGATGCCATTGTCGAGGTGACCGAAACCGGCTCGTCGCTGCGCGCCAACAATCTCAAGATCATCGACACCGTGCTCGAATCCAACACCCAGTTGATCGCCAACAAACAATCCTGGCTGGACGAGTGGAAGCGGCGCAAGCTGGAAGACATGACGATGCTGCTCCAAGGCGCCATCAACGCGCTGGGCAAGGTGGGGCTCATGCTCAACGTGCACCAGGCGAACCTGGCGGCGGTGCTCTCCGTGCTGCCGGCGCTCAAGCGGCCCACCATTTCACACCTCAGCGACCAGCAGTGGCTGGCCGTGAATACCATCCTGGATGAATCCACGGTGCGCACCATTATTCCCCGGCTGAAGCAGGCGGGCGGCGAGGGAATTGTCGAGTACCCGCTCAACAAGATTGTGCTGTGATTCGAATTCTGGAAAGTAAAGATATCGGTGGTTTGCTGGCGCGCCGTGGAGCGCGCTTGACGCAGGCGGAAGCCGTCGTGCGTCCCATTCTCGAAGCCGTTCGCAAGCGCGGCGACAAGGCGTTGCTCGAGTACGCCCGCCAGTTCGACGGGCTTGAGC
>JBAWDI010000793.1:0-12076 GCA_049590695.1 Bryobacteraceae bacterium | reverse complement strand
GTCGAGCGCGCGCCCTCGAACTCAAGCGGCTTGGCGAGGTTCTTGAATTCCAGCGTCCCGGTGTAGCCGCCGTGGATGGTTACCTGCCCGGCGATGTTCTCCATCTCGATATCCGAGCCGCGGCCTTCGACGTCGATCTTGCCCTTCACGTCCAGCGCGCGGATCAGGTTGCTGCGGCCCATCTGGAGCCGCGCGTTGCCGCCCACCCGCGCCAGCCGCACGTCCCCGCGGTCGGCCGTCAGTTCGACATCCCCCGCAATATCCGAGATCTCGTAATCGGCCGCGCGGCCGCGCGCCTCCACGGCCATTCCGCGCGGGACCGTCACTTCCAGGTCGTCGGAGATCCGCTGGTTGTCGGGCGCGCGATCCTGGCTGGTGCGCACCAGCAGGCTGTCGCCCTGCGGCACGATTTCGACGGGCGTTTTCTCGTTGGTGCCGTCGGCGTCGCCGCGGGCATACGCGCGGATCAGCTTGTGGCCGGTGACCGTTACCTCCTGCGTGTCGCCGCCGGTGACCTTAAGGTTGCCGCGCGGATTGTCGAAAACGATGCGGTTCATACCCGCGGCTGGGCCGTGCGCCGAAACGGGATAGTCGTACTGCTCCCCGAGCCAGTCCGGGCCGAAGACGTTCCACCGCATGCCGTGCTGGTGCGCCGCCCAGATTCCGGACCCGGCGAGGCAGATCAGAACCACCAGCACCACCTCGCCGCCGGTGAAGCCATAGCCGTATCCTTCCCTGCTCCACACCAGGGCTTCAATCAACCGTAGCAGCCCCCAGGCGATCAGCACGAACGGCCAGTACAATGCCAGCAGATCGAAAATCGGCGCTTCCGGGTGCAGGTTCCTCCACAAAAACAGCGCGCCGATGAGCAATAGCAGGAGGGGTCCGGTGAACGAGCGCCGTCTCATACGGAGCCTCCTGGAGGGGCGCTGGAGGTGCCCGGAGTAGTTGCGGGCCCGCCCGGCGTGGTGGCCGGCGCGCCCGCATACGGACTGCGGGAGTAGCCGCCCGGAGGCGGGTAGTTATACGGTGGCGGTGGCGGCGCACCGCTTGGTTGCGTGCCACGGCGCAGCAGGCTCAGCAGCCCGAACACGATCAGGATCACCGGCCAGGTCTGGTCGAACCCATACCGGGTGAAGTTGTTCAGCGCAAACAGCACGCCGATGGTGATCAGAGTGACAGGCCCGCGGATGGCGCGGATCGTCGCATGGCTATTGCCGTTCATGGCGCGCCTCCTTTCCCGCGAAGCGGCTATACAGCAGGTAGGCCCCTGCCAGGATCAGCAGCACCGGCCAGAAGCGCGCCACGTACTCGAAGTCCAGCAGGTCGAGTGTATGCAACAGCAGCAGAACACCCAGGATGATGAGCGCGGCTCCCGCCACCGGAACCTGGTTCGGCCGGCCCCGCAGGTCCACCAGGCTGGAGTATTCATCCACCGGTTCGCCTCTCCGCCGCTTGAGCGCGGTGTGATACGCTTCGAACGCCATGTAGGCCCACCAGGCCAGCACCAGCATGACAAAAACCGGTTCCAGGCCGTGGGCCGCGCGCGAATTGGCACTGCTCATCAGAATGCCCCATATGACGGCGTGCACCAGCCCCTTGGCGTACTGGCCGTTGTAGATGGCGCCGACTCCCGGGATCATTCCCAGAAACAGAGCCAGGCCGGGCGAGACATCCGGGTAGACATAGCCCGGCGGCGGTGCGGCCAGCCCGGGCGCGGGCCCAGCCGGCTCCCCGGCCGGCGCGGGCGCATGTTCCCCGCAGAAGACGGTTCCGTAGGCGTCGCGGCGGCATTCGTCGCAGATCGGCTTGCCGCACGTGCGGCAATATGCCGTGGCCGGTACCTCAGGATGATTCTGGCAATTCATAACGTACCCCCTTAACGCGATCCCTCCGAGGGATTCGAAGCTGGCCCTCCGCCGGTCGCGGCGCCGGTAGCGCCCCGCTGGTTCGGATTGCCTTTGACTGGCAGCTTATGCTCGTCCGTTTTCCGTTCCGGAGTCTCCGGAACGGGAGCGGACTGCCGATCTTCGCCCTGCTGCTGCCATTCCCGCAGGGTGGTTTGAATCTGGTACACGAACTTCAGGTTGTCGTAGAACTTTACCGTACGTCCCCAGGCCCGGTAGGCGCGGTCCTCAATCCCCGCCCACACCTCGGCCGGCTCCAGGTCCGACATACGCAACTGCCGCACGGGCGCCATGAACCGAGCCAGCAACGCCAGCGAAAGAACAGTCATCGCCATGCCCATGGCGAACCGCGGCTGCAAAATCGGGCCGAGGATTCCATACATCCAACTTCGCGCGCCTTTCGGCTTGCTTCTGTCTTTGCTCCACGGCGCCTCGAACAGAATGCGCGT
The DNA here is from genome assembly GCA_049590695.1 of Bryobacteraceae bacterium. Classification (GTDB taxonomy): domain Bacteria; phylum Acidobacteriota; class Terriglobia; order Bryobacterales; family Bryobacteraceae; genus Fen-178. The sequence goes on along the minus strand of JBAWDI010000793.1, from coordinate 9,720 downwards.
GATCAGCTCCGGCGGAGGCTCGACACCGGCGGCGCGCTCCATGAACGCCACTGCCGCGGCCGAGTCCCGCGCCAGCTCGGCGCACGCCGGGCATTGGGCCAGGTGGCGCTCCACCGCCGACTTCCGCTCCGCCGTGAGCGTGCCGTCCAGGTAGTCGCAGATCAGGATTTCAACGTCTGCGCAATTCATAACGCCAGCTTCTGCTTTCGCAACAGCCGGGCCAGCTCGGCCCGGCCCCGGTTGATTCGCGATTTCACCGTGCCTTCGGGAATGCCCAGCACTTCGGCGATCTCGCGGTATTCCATCTCCTGCAAGTCGCGCAGGATCACCGCCTCCCGCAAATCCGGCGAGAGCTTCTGGAGGGCCGCCTGCAAAATTTCACTGGCCTCCCGGCCGGCTACCGCATGGTCCGGACGCTCCGGCGCCGTGGCGCCCTTTTCCTCCAGCACCGTGAGCTGGTCTTCGATCGGATCCGTCACGCGTTCCTGACGAGTGCGGCGATAGTGATCGATCAGGAGGTTACGCGCCACCCTCGCCAGCCATGTCCCGAACGATCCCTCCGCGGAGCGAAAAGTCTTCAGCGTCCGGAACACGCGAAGGAACACTTCCTGCGTCAGGTCCTGCGCTTCCGCGCCGCTGCCGGTGAAGCGGTAGCAGAGTCCGTAGACCTGCCGGGTGTGCTGCCGCACCAGATCCTCCCAGGCGGCTTCGTCGCCGCCCAGGCATCTCGAAACGAGGCTGTGTGCCGGGTCCAAGCTCCGTTCTACCAGATTGTGGCTCCCGTGGATACCCACCACGCCATTCAAAATGCGGGCGGCGGCCGCGTGGTCTCCGAAAACCCCAAAAGCTAATGTCGTGGCGGCCATGGCACTCGTTCTTTCATATAGAGAAACGAGGCATTATCATGATAGGTTCATTTTTTCCGGCGCGCCAGCTTTTTGTGGCGCTCCTGGGGGAGGAAGATCGATTCGCCGTCATACGTGGAAATGGGTGGCCGGCGCCGTGGTCGCCGCCGCCCTCGTGGTGTGGCTCCTGGGCGCGCATTCGCCGCTCCGGGGCTTTGATTGGAACCTGGCTGCCGCCGCCCTCGCGCGGCTCAACTGGCCCTGGTTGCTGCTCTCTCTGGTGTTGGCCGCCGCCACCTACTACGGCCGCGCGCTGCGCTGGGCGGTTTTTCTGAAGCCCTTGGAGGCCCACCCTTCGATCCGCAACCTGCTCTCGGCCACCGTCGTCGGGTTCGCCGCCGTCACCCTGTTTGGACGCCCCGGTGAGCTGGTGCGGCCTTATCTGATTGCCGTTAAGGAGCGTGTGCCCGTGAGTTCCCAATTCGCCGCCTGGTTCCTGGAGCGCATCTTCGACCTCCTGATGGCCCTGCTGATTTTCGGCTTTGCGCTGTCGCGCGTACACGCCTCGGGCGCTCATGTGGGGCCAAGGCTCGCCGCGGTCCTGGCCGTCGGCGGCAGGATTGCGGCGCTCGCCGCAGTGGTCTTGCTGGCCGTTCTGCTGTCGTTGCGCCACTTCGCCGAGCCCATCCGGCGCTGCCTCGCCGCCGGCCTGCGCCTTCTCCCCGAGGCGCCCTTCCTGAAGTTTGAGAAGCTCCTGAACGCCTTTATGCAAGGCGTGGAATCCACACAGAGCGACGGCGCCCTGCTGCTGGTCCTCATGTACTCGGTGGTAGAATGGGCGCTGATCGCCGCTTGCTACGAGTGCGTGGCCCGGTCGTTCTTTGGAGCAAGTCTTAGCTTTGTAGATGTTCTGGTATTGCTGGGGTTTGTTTCGTTTGGAGCCGTCGTCCAAATACCCGGCATCGGCGGCGGCATGCAAGTCGTTTCGATCGTGGTTCTGACGGAACTGTTTGCGGTGAAACTGGAAGTGGCCAGTGCGTTTGCTATGCTAGTCTGGCTTATTACATTTGTAGCAGTTGTTCCTGTCGGCTTGGGCCTGGCCCTCAAAGAGGGGCTGGATTGGCACAGCCTGCGACGGATTGGCCGGGAGACGTCTGCATGAAATGTCCATTTTGCAATCACATGCACGATAAGGTGGTGGATTCCCGCGAGAGCAAGGAGGGCGATGCCATCCGCCGCCGCCGGGAATGTCTCGAATGCGACCGCCGCTTCACCACTTATGAACGCATCGACGAAGTCCCCTACATGGTGGTCAAGAAGGACGGGCGCCGTGAGAAGTTCGACCGCCAAAAAGTGCTGACGGGCCTTCTGAAGGCCTGTGAAAAGCGCCCCGTGGGTATGGCCAGGCTTGCCGAACTGGTCAACCAGGTTGAATCCAAGGTGAGCGATTCACCGGATCGCGAGATATCAACTACAGAAATAGGAGAATTCCTGATGGACACCCTCCGGGAGATCGATAAGATCGCTTATGTGCGATTTGCGTCGGTATACAGGGATTTTCAGGATGAGCAGGCATTCTTCAACGAGCTCAAGAACCTCATGCGGCAGAAGTTGACGTAGCGCCGGGCCCAAGGGGCACCCCCTTGCCGCCGGTGTTTTTTCGTCCGGCCCCGAACACACCGGCGGCAAGACCCGCATCGGGCGCTCCGCCGCCGGGGCCACGCCCCCCAAACTTCGTGTAACCTAAGCAATTTTAAGACATCTTTAAAAATAGAGCTTAACTTTATTGGGGAATGGTGATATCATCAGTTGAAAGTCAGACCCCGAATGCCGTCGATCTTCTCAACACTTGGGGCGGGACCAGCCAGTCGAGCTTTTTTCAGGTAGTACCCCATTTCCCAGGCACTTCCATGTAATGGATTGCGTGTCCATGGGGGAGGTGAGTATTAGTGGACCATTTTGAAGATCAGTTTCTAGCGGACAACCCCGAGACCCTGGGCCTTAGTTTTGAGGATGAAGCTAAGTTCTTCGATCCCGAGGCCGCACACGAAGCCGATTTCCTGCACCCCGCCCCGGTGGAGGAATCCATTTACACGGACGATCCCGTCCGCGTGTACCTTCGTGAGATGGGCGCCGTTCCGCTTCTCACGCGCGAGGGCGAAGTCGATCTGGCACGCCGCATGGAGCGCGGTAAGCTACGGATGCAGAAGGCGATTAGCCGCTCCGCCCTGGTGCAGCATGTGGTCGTCGATCTAGCCGATCAGTTGAAGAAGGCAACCATCGAAGTGGAAAGCGTTGCCGATCTGGGGGATGTCGAGGAAGGCTCCCCCGCCGATCTCAAGGTCCGGGCTGACGCGGCCAAACAGTTCGCCGACGTATCCGCCCTCTACAAGAAGCTCCAGCAGTTGCAGGACCGCGTGGAGACTACCCCCGCCTCCAACAAGAAGCCCCGCAAGCGGCTGTGCGCCAAGCTGGATCGCGCCAAGGTGGAAACCTCCCTGGCCATTCGCCGCGTTCCGTTCAGGCTCATCAAATGGAAGGAGTTCTCCCGCGAAATCGAGCGCGCGGTGGACGAAATCAGCCACCTCGATAGCGAGATCAAGAAGCTCGAGACTAGGAACAATTCCGTGCAGCAGGTGCGCGCCCGGGAGTTGAAACGCGAATTGCGGAAACGCGAAGCCACGGCTGGCGCCACCCTGCCCGAGTTGCGGCACACCCTCACCGTGATCCGTCATGGCGAAGCCGAAGCTGAGCGCGCTAAAAAGGACTTGGTGGAAGCCAACCTCCGCCTGGTGGTCTCGGTAGCCAAAAAATACGTGAACCGCGGACTTCACCTCCTCGACCTCATTCAGGAAGGCAATATCGGCCTCATGCGCGCCGCCGACAAGTTCGAATACCGGCGCGGCTACAAATTCTCGACGTATGCCACCTGGTGGATTCGCCAGGCGATCACGCGCGCCATCGCCGACCAGTCCCGGACCATCCGGATTCCCGTCCACATGAACGAAAGCATGAACAAGTTCCTGCGGGCGACGCGTGAGTTGGAGAAAGAGCTTGGCCGTACTCCTACAAATGACGAAATTGGGCGCCGGATGGACATCCCGGTGGAAAAGGTGCAGAAGCTGAAAACCATCTCCCGGGATCCGGTTTCGCTCGAAACCCCCGTCGGCCGCGACGGCGAATCGGCGCTCGGCGATCTGATCGAGGACCGCTGGGTCGGTTCCCCCGTCGACTCGGTCATCGAATCCAATGTCCGCGACGAAACCGCCGGCATTCTGAAGACGCTATCCCCCAAGGAGGAGAAAGTGATCCGGATGCGCTTCGGGATCGGCTGCGAGCGCGAGCACACGCTGGAAGAGATCGGCCAGGAATTCGACGTCACGCGCGAGCGCATTCGCCAGATCGAGGCCAAAGCGCTGCGCCAGTTGCGCGCCCCGGAACGCGCCCGCCGCTTGCGCGCGCTGATGGCCGCCCGATAATGGCGTAGCGCCGGCGGCGCTACGGTCCCACCTAGAGCGTCGCAGTTTGCGACGCTACGTGCAGTTTCTACCCGGATGTGGCACGGCCGGCTCACATTTCTCAGGGAACGCCGTCTGATAACAAAGGACATCTTCTCTGGCAGGCGGATTGCTCCTATCGGAGCCGCGAACCGGGGTACCCTCTGGGTCGGAGCGGTTTTCCTGAGAGTTCCTAAGGAGGAGCAGCGGCGGATGCCGATCGTCAAGATTACACGACAGGGCTTGTCGGCGATTGCGCTATCGGTCGCCCTCCTTTGGGGCTGCCTCATCGGCGAGCGCGTAGCGGCGCGGCGGGCCTTCTCGGAGCGGGCCCGGGTGCTGCGCGATATCTCACGGATTCGGCGCCGGCAGCGAACCCGGCCGGTTTCAACGCCGGCGCCGTTCCTCCCTCATCGCGCGCGCATGGCGGCGGGATAAGCAGTACAATTGCAACCATGGCGAAACTTGTCGCAGTCCTTCCCATAGTTCTGTTCGCTGCCGGTTGCAGCCGGACTCCCTCCGCTCAGCTCTCCCGTCTTTCGGATGAGTTTGTCCACACCACGCTGGCCTTCTCGCCTGCCATGGCGACCAGCGTGGGCCTGCATCAGTACGAGGGGCAGAATCTCGACAACTTGCTGGACGACATGAGTCCGGCCAATCTCGACAGGCAGCGGCATTACTACGAGCACTTTCGCGAGCGGCTGGACGCGCTCAACGCCAACCGGCTCACCGCCGAGGACCAGGCCGATTTGAATATTCTGCAAGATCAGGTCTCGCTCGCTCTGCTGGATTTGAACGAGTTGCACAGCCATCTCCACAACCCCACTCTTTATGTGGAGACGCTGGGGAGCGCGCTGTTCAGCCCATATACTCTGGAGTATGCGCCCCCAGCGGCGCGCATGCGCAACATTATTGCGCGGCTGCAGAAGGTGCCCTTCTACCTGGACCAGGCCAGCACCAACCTGACCTCCTCGCCCGACATATGGACCAAGGTGGCGATGGAAGAGAACAAGGGCAACATCGGCCTGGTGGACAAGACCATCCGGGCCGCCGTGCCGCCGGACCTGCGCGACGCCTACAACCTGGCTGCACTGTCGGCGCTGGACGCCATACGCAAGTTCCAGGATTATCTCAAGAACAGCCTCTCCGCGCGCGACGATAACGGCTGGCGCATGACGAGCGACCGGTACATGCGCAAGTTCCGGTACACGCTGGAAAGCGGGGTGGAGGCCGACACCATGTTGCAGATGGCCGAGCGCGAGCTGGTGCGCGTGCGCGCGGAAATGCTCGAGCTGGCCCTGCCGCTCCACCGGCAGTTGGCGCCGGCTCACAAGGACCACGCCGAGCTTTCCGGCGACGCCCGCGAGAACCAGGTGATCGGCGAGGTGCTGGCCAAGATCGCGGAGCGCCATTCCACGCGCGAATCCTATATGGACGACGCGCGCCAGGATCTGGCCGAAGCGCGCGCCTTCGTCGAGCGGAAGCACCTGCTCACGCTTCCGCCGCGAGCGAATCTCCAGGTGATTCCGACGCCCGAGTTCATGCGCGGCGTCTATTCGGTGGGCGGTTTTTCGGCCGCGCCGGCGCTCGAGCCGCAGTTGGGCGCCTTCTATTGGGTCACGCCCATTCCCGCCGACTGGCCCCAGGAGCGCGTCGCATCCAAACTGCGCGAGTACAACTATTACAAGCTCAAGCTGCTCACCATCCACGAAGCCATGCCCGGCCACTACGTGCAGATGGAGATCGCCAACAACGTCCAGCCCGAGAGCCGGCGCGTGCTGCGATCGGTATTCGGCAACGGCCCTTACATCGAAGGCTGGGGTGAATTTGCCACTCAGACGATGCTCGACGCGGGCTTCCTCGACCACTCGCCCGAGCTGGCGCTTACCTTCGCCAAAGAGAGACTGAGGGTGATTGCCAACGCCATTCTGGACGTCCGCCTGCACATGCTCAACATGACCGACCAGGAGGCCCTCGACCTGATGGAGAAGCAGACGTTCCAGGAAGAGGAAGAGGCCACCGAAAAGTTGCAGCGCGCCAAGCTCTCCGCTTGCCAGTTGCCGATGTATTTTGTCGGCTGGAGCGACTGGCTGCGCCTTCGCGACCAATACCAGCAGAAGCACCCATCCTCCAGCGTGTCCGCTTTCAACGACCGGGCGCTCAAAGAAGGGGCTGTGCCGCTGCCGGTTCTGGCGCATCTGCTGACGCCATAGTTCGCGTAAGATAAAAACAGGGATGCCGGAAAACCAAAGCCCAGATCTCCCGCTTGGCGCCACGCCGGCCCACTCCAACCTCTGGCACGCGCTTGCCTGGGTGCGCGACCTGGCGTTTTCGGTGATGATCGCGGTCGTTCTGATTGTGTTCATCTACCAGCCCGTCAAGGTGGAAGGCACCAGCATGATGCCCGCGCTCACCGACCAGGAGCGCATCTTCATCAACAAGTTCACCTATCGCTTCGGCCTGGGCAGCATCGAGCGCGGCGATACGGTGGTGTTCTGGTGGCCTCCCGATCCGGCCAAATCCTACATCAAGCGGGTGATTGGCCTGCCGGGCGACACCGTGAGAATCGACGCCGGCCGCGTGATGGTGAACGGCCGCCCGCTGGTGGAGGATTATGTCCCGGAAGAGTACCGGGACCGCGTCTCGTGGGGCCCGGAACGGGTGCCTCCCGACAGCTATTTCGTCCTGGGCGACCACCGCATGTCCTCCAGCGACAGCCGCACCTGGGGGTTTGTCAACCGGAAAGACATCTACGGCAAAGCCGTGTTTGTTTACTGGCCCCTGGACAAGATCGGCCGGCTCAGGTAACGCCGGTAGGACCGGCTTCAGCCTGTCAACGCCCGCTTGCGGGCGCATTTTTTCGCAGGATCCGAGCCGCGACCGTCAGAAGCTGTGAAATCACTACTCCGCTGATATACAAAGTACTTTTCGTTGCGAAGAATCGGCGTCAGAATAGGAAGTATGGACCTTCCTCGCCAACCGGTTTTGGTGGATATCCCCGAACAGCCATCCCATTACAAGGGGATGCGCCGCACGGTTCGGTTAAGCTGAGGTCGATCGACCGCCGGCAGACCGTGTTGGCACAGGTTTATGTCGAGGAACTGATCCCCGCCGAGCATAAGGCGCGAGCCATCTGGGACTTGGCAGGACGCATGGACCCGAGCCGGTTCGCCGAGGCGCTGCGCACCACCGCCGGTTGCGCGGGGCGGCTGGCCTGGGACCCGCTGTCGATGGTCAGCTTGTGGGTATATGCCAACAGCGAAGGGATCAGTTCGGCGCGGGAGATCGAGCGGCTCATGGAGTGGGAGCCGGGGATGCAGTGGCTGGGAGGGTTGCAGACGGTCAACCACCACAGCCTGTCGTATTTCCGGATCGAGCATCGGGCCGCTTTGGACGAACTGTTTGCACAGTTGTTGGCGCTGCTGGCGCAAGCGGGCAGTGCAGCGGCGACGCGCAAAGCCCGCAGCCAGCGCTGGAGGAAGTGGAGGAGAATCTGGGGGCGAAACCGGCGCAGGCGGTAGTGGACACAGGATTCACGAATCGCGACAACATCGTGGCGTGCGCGGCCCAAAAGGTCGATCTGGTGGGATCGTTGGCCCGTCCCGAAGAGCGCAGCGAGGCGGCGATGAAAGCACAGGGGATCGATCCGGCGTTCGCACCGCATCGTTTCTGTATTCTGGAGGCAGGCCATCAGTTGCAGTGTCCGGCCGGTGGCACCCTACCGTACGTGCGGCAGAGCCAGAAGCGGGGAGATGTGTACCAGCAGTATCAGGCGCGCGGCGAGGATTGCCTGGGGTGCCGGTATCAACCGCAGTGTTGTCCGAAAGGAGCGGAAAGGGGCGGACCGTATCCATCCGGGTGGAGGAACAGGCCGATGTGGCGGCCTTTCGCCAGAAGATGGAGTTGCCAGAGAGCCGAGCCATCTACCGGCGGCGCGGGGAGGTGGCCGAGTGTCCGGCAAAGCGGGGCAACTCTTGAGAAAGCGACCTGAAATGCCCCAGAAATGAGCCGTTTAGCCTCAGGGAGCGACTCGACAACATCGCCCACGAGTTGGGTCGGACCGGAGGCCCGGATAACGATAATAATCGAGTTACGGGGCCGTGGAACTGCTCCACCGTTCCCCTTGGACTCTGGTGGACAATATTTCACGCGATCTCAGAGAGCGGTCCACGTCAACTCACCTTCGCAAGATCCACAGCACCAGCGAGAGCAGGGCGCTGAGCACGATACAGGTGGCCAGCGGAAAGTAGAAGCTGGAGTTCTTACCGTGTATGTAGATATCGCCGGGCAGGTGGCCGAGCCTGACGGGCAGCCGCCCGGCGAAGGTGACCAGCAGGCCCGCGGCGACCAGCACGATACCGAGCGCGATGAGCAGGCGGCCGAGGGGCATGATTCGAGTATAGGCACTTCAGCGAATCGGCTGGATGCCGAGCTCAAGATCGCCTTGTATTGGACAGTTCGGCGCAGCGACGTTTATGGCGAGCCGTGGTAGAATGTCCCCGGACTTCATAGAAAGGACCGGGCTAACCAAAGGAGCCGTCTGTGTACTGTCCAAAGTGCGGCGAGGAAATTGCGGTCGGGAGCAGGTTCTGCTGCAAGTGCGGGAACGTCCAAAGGCCGGGTGCGCCACAGCAAGAAGGAAAGATCCAAGTCTCACGAAACAAGACCACTTGCCCGTGTCTTTACCTGCTTCCGAGTAAACTCCCGCTAGGCACACCAGCGGAGGAGGGACAGCAAGCACCTTCGGCGCCGAGCAGCAGACTATCAAATTGAAGGGGCTTGGTGGTGGGCCCTGAAGGATTTGAACCTTCGACCAACGGATTATGAGTCCGCTGCTCTAACCGCTGAGCTAAGGGCCCGGCTTTTTAAATTCAACGACTTGCGCGGATTCTCGCGGGCGGCGCTTTTCGACTGTGACCATTTTTGTGCCCACCCCGCGCGCCCCGACCGCCTCCGCCTTGGCCTCGGCCTCCGCTTGCTCGAACTTCACCGCGTTGAGCTTTTGCAGCCGATCGAAGGCCCGCTCCATGCCCTCGGGCGTCGGATGCACGTACCGCTGCGAGACCGTCACGCTGCTGTGTCCCGCGATGCGCATGATGGTGAACGCGTCCGCGCCGGCCTCCCCGATGCGAGTCAACATGGTGTGCCTTAACGAATGTATCACGAAGTCCTCGGGCAACTTCAGGGCGGTGCGCACGTCGTCGTGCTGGTGGTCGATTGACGTGCCCAGGATCGCCGCGTCCGGCGAATCGCCAGGGAACACCCAGGCCGATTTCACGGCGTCCTTCCTGGCCTTCAGCATCTCCGCGGCGCGCGCAGTCAGACTGAGGTTGCGCTTCGCGTTCTTCGTCTTCCCCTTGCGGATGGCGACATAGCCC
>JBAWDI010000792.1:0-3559 GCA_049590695.1 Bryobacteraceae bacterium | reverse complement strand
ATTTGAAGGGAACATTGGTGTACTGAAAGGTCTTGCCCCGGTCGCTGGACCGCAAAATGGCGCCGTCCGGTGTGCGCGGATTGGTGTAGGTACCGCAGGCCAGGTAGACGCGGTTGGGGTCCGCGGGGTCGAGCGCGATACTTTCGACACCCATCCAGTTCAGGTTCTCGTACGGCACCCAATCCAAAATCGGCTCCCAGCGCTTGGTGGTGTCGTTCCAGCGGTACGCGCCGCCCATATCGGTTCGCGCATATCGGACTCCTTTGGCCGTGGGGTGGAAAACGATGCCATCCACAAACCCGCCGCCCACCATCTGCACGCTCTTCCAGGTATAGGCGGCCGACGGGGGCTGCTGGGAGTGGAGAGCGACAACCGCCACCGCGACCATGACACCAACGCGCAACCAACGGGCATCGATTCGCATGAGTAGGCTCCTTTACGACCCGTGAAAATGGACAAGCTAAAGCATGTCCTACCTTAACTGCAATACCAGCGTCTCACCTACATAGTGCGCCGATTTCGCCGGCGCCGGCTCGAAACGGAAGCCGGTGGGCTTAGCCTTGGAGCACAGCACCACCTGGATGGTTCGCTCCTTCGGCATCTCCGGAAACCCGCCTTGCCGTTTGCCTATTGTGAGCGTACCGCTCGCCTCCGTCCACTGAATGGGGATCTGCGAGAATGCGCCTTTCTCATAGTCGTACGTGGCGCCCTGGTCCTCGTAAAGGGTGAAGGCGCCGTTCGCGCCCGCATAGACGTACAGCGTTAGCGGATCGGCCGGCTTCTCCCCGGTGTACTGTAGTTCCGGGCCGAATGGCACAATCGAACCGGCCTTCACGTAGACGGGAATCGCGTCGTAGGGAGCGGCGGCATCGACGCGCGTTCCGGCGGCCACCGCCTTCCCGCTCCAGAAGTCGTACCAACCCTCGCTCTTCGGCAGATACACGGAGCGGCTTCGCGCCTTGTACGCGGTAATGGGCGCGACGAGGAACGCGGGGCCGAACATGTATTCGTCGGTCAATTCGCGGGCGGCGCTGTCAGCCGCGAAATCCATCACCAGCGGACGCATGATGGTTCCCGCATGGTGAGTGGCTTCTCCGGCCAGGGTGTAGATGTAAGGCAGCATACGGTAGCGCAGACGGTCGAACTTCAATTCCGCCTGGTAGGCCGGATGCGAGTCTCCGCCCAGAGACCACATTTCCCGGACCCGCAACTCACCGTGCACCCGGAGCAGCGGCGTGAACACCCCGAATTCGAACCACCGCGCGTTCAACTCCCGCCATTCTTCGTCGTCCTCCGGTTTCGGCGTCCGGGTGGAGAATTTCTGCTGCATGGTGTAGCCGCCGATATCCTGCGTCCAGTAGGGCATGCCGGAAATGCTGAACCCGAGCCCCGCCGGTATCTGCTTCGCCATGGCGGTCCAGGTGGAGGTGATGTCGCCCGACCAGGTGGCCGACGCGTAGCGCTGCGTTCCGGCGAAACCCGAGCGGGTCAGGATGAACACGCGCTGGTTCGGCGCCGCGCTGCGCTGGCCGTCGTAGACCGCCTCGCTGTTGTAGAGCGCGTAGCCGTCGATCACCCGCGAACCCGTACCCATCGCCGTCTGCGGCATGTGCGTTCGCTGCCCCTCCAGGGTGGGCGGAGAGGGCGTCAGATCGGGTTCGGTGGCATCCATCCACCAGGCGTCGATGCCTCTCTGAAACAGGCCCTGGTCGACTTGCGACCAGAACATCTGCCGCGCGCCCGGGTTGAACGCGTCATAAAACGTATAGGGAAACCCGATCCAGTCTTTCATCTTTTCCTGCAAGTTGGGCTGGTACAGATAGCCCGCCTTCTGCATGGCGTCGAAGTTGTCAGAGCCCGGATAGAACTTGCCCCACACCGAGATCATCAGGTGCGCGTGCAGGTCGTGAATCGCTTTGATCCAGCCGTTCGGATCGGGGAACCGCGAGGCGTCGAACTGGTGCGTTCCCCAGGCGTCGGGCTTCCAGTATTGCCAGTCCTGCACGATGTTATCGAAGGGAATTTTGCGCTTGCGGAACTCGCCGACCACGTCCAGACTCTGCTGGGCCGTATCGTACTTCTGCCGCGACTGCCACAGGCCAAAGGCCCACAAGGGCATCATCGGGGCCTGCCCCGTCAGCAGCCGGTACCCGGCCACGACGTTGTCCAGCTTGGGCCCGTAGACGAAGTAGTAGTCCACCCCGTCGGCCACCTCCGACCACAGCGAGAACTGGCCGGCCTCCGCCGATGGCGTCTTCCAGGTGAGCCGCAGCGTGCTGCCTTGCTCGGCGGTCCACTCCACTTTGATGGCGTAGCGCTGGTTGGCCTCCAGGTGAACCTTTACCTGGTCGTCGTCGGTCAGCCAACTCTGGCGAAAGTGGTCGATCACCAGCCGGTTGTCGAGCCACACCTTGATGCCGCCATTCGAATACGTCTTGAATTGATAGTCTCCCGTGGCAGGCGCCAGGATGGAGCCCTCCCAGCGCGTATCCCTGGGACGCGCGCCGCCCCGGCCGGCACCGGGCGCTCGCCCGATTTCCACCGCCGAAACCGTCGCCGGTGGCGTAGATCCGTCCATTGGAGTCATGGTCAGCCCGCTAAAGTTCTCCGCCGGAATGGGCGTGAACGGCCGCAGATCGCCGAAGCGCGAGTACGACATATTGTCCCAGAAGATGCCGTATCCGCGGCTCGATACCAGCAGGGGCACCACGACGTTGGTGTTGTGCTGCCACATGTCCAGGTCGTAGCCCTTGATGTCGAGCGTCCCCTTCTGCTGCTGGCCCAGGCCATAGAGCGACTCGTCCGCATTGGCCTGCCACAGTTGGCGGGCGTGGAATGTCCGCTCACCCTGCACCTCAGCGCTTTCCACGATGTGCCCGCCCGTGGATTCCGCGAGAATCGGCCGGCCGGCGGCGGCGTCGAAGAAGCTCACGCATCCAGTGTTGCGATCCACCCGCACTCTCAACCTTGCGGTCGTCATAGTGAGGTCCCCGCCGGCGTCCGCAACGCTCCACTTCACCGCCGGTGTGTACGGCAACACAGCGGACGTATTCCGGGAAAAGAGAATGGCACTCTTGGCGAAAGTCACCCGGACGATGTTCTCGGTCACCACCTGGACGCGAAGCGTGCCCTCCGCGGTTTGGAGCACGATGCCATCCGGCTGCTTCCGATAGTCGCCAGTCGCCGCCCATATTGGCAGGGAAAGGCAGAGGAACACGATCATTCGCATGTGCAGAGCCATACGTCGCGATTGTGGCACTATGCGAAGGCAAGTTTCAAGAGTAAAATCGGGGTTACTCCTTATGAATCGTTCTTCGCTATCCAGACGGCCCGTCCGCTTTGCCGGCGCCGTCGCCCTGTTCGCGCTGCTGCTGTCACCGCTGGCGGCGCAGAGACAGGCACAAGCCCCCAAGGGTCCGTGGATGGACGCAAGCCTCTCGCCGGACCAACGGGCCGACATGGTCATGGAGCAGATGACGCTGGACGAGAAGATCTCGCTGGTGCACGGCGCCGGCGGATTCGGAGCCGCCGGGCCGCGCTCCAACGGCGGGGCCGGCAT
>JBAWDI010000791.1:0-14028 GCA_049590695.1 Bryobacteraceae bacterium | reverse complement strand
AGCAAACGCCCGTGCCGCGTCCTGTACGGTTCACCGTTAACGCACCCGAGGGGACTCTTGTGGTGGGGCGGCCCGCCATTTCACCGGATGGCGAGAATATTCTCTTCTCGGCCGTCGGCGGCCAATTGCAGCAAATCCAGATCTACCTCCTCAATCTCGCCACCGGCGCCACGCGCGCGCTGGCGGGCGCCGAGGGTGCGTATAGCCCGTACTGGTCGTTTGACAGCCGCTCCTTCCTGGTGCTCCGGGATGGTGTTCTCACTCGCATGGACCTGAACGGCGGGCAGCCCCAGGCGCTGCAACTTCCGTTTGCGCCCACATATTCCTCCTGGGGGCCGCAGGGCATTGTCTCGGCGGCGGACGGGATATTGCGATGGTTCCAGCCCGACGGAAGCGGCCTGCGGCAGTTGCGCGCTCCCGGGCCCAAAGGGGCCGGCGGGCTCGCATATCCCTCGCTGATTCCGGGCAGCCAGTGGCTGCTGTACAACTCACGGCCGGTCGCCGGCATAACTGCTACGCCAACCGTCGTTTACCTGATGACGATCAATGGCAAGACGGACCGAACACTGTTTACGGCGGATTCGCCCGCCGTCTACGGAGCGCCCGGATACATCCTGTATCTGCGGGGCAGCGTGCTGATGGCGCGGCCTTTCGACCCGAAGACCGGCGAATTGCGCGGCGACGCCGCGCCCGTCGTGGAGGGTGTCGACGCCTTCTCAGTCTCCGACAATGGAGTGCTCGTTTACCGGCCGGGGAGCGGCGCCGCCGATGCCCACCTGGTCTGGTTCGACCGCGCGGGCAAGAATCTCGGCACCGTGGGCAGCGCCGCCGAGTACTCCGGTCCCGCGCTCTCGCCCGATGGCAGCCGCCTGGCGGTCGGCATTCGCGATCCGGGGGCGCAGGGTCGCGACATCTGGGTGTTCGACCTCGCCCGCGGCACCTCCACCAAGCTCACCTTCGACCCCAAGGACGATTTCAACCCCGTCTGGTCGCCCGACGGCTCTCGCATCGCGTTCTCATCCGACCGCCGCGGCCCGCGCGACCTGTACGTCAAGAGCGCTTCCGGAACCGGCGAAGAGGAGCTGTTGCTGGAATCCGGCAGGAACAAGGCCGCCGAGGACTGGTCGCGCGACGGCCGGTGGCTCGCCTACAACGAGGCTGCGCCGGGCGCCGGCAACGACATCTGGACGTTGTCGCTCGATACCCGCCAGCCGCGGCCGTTCCTGCACACACGGTTCAACGAGGACGAAGCGGCCTTCTCGCCCGACGGCAAGTGGATCGCCTACCGGTCGGCCGAGTCCGGGCGATCCGAGGTCTACGTGCAACCGTTTGCGGAGTCGGCCCCGGGGGCGAAAGGCAAGTGGGTGGTGTCCAACGCCGGCGGCCTGGATCCCCAGTGGCGGGGCGATGGCAAAGAGCTGTTCTACACTTCGCTCCAGACGCCCCCCCAGATCATGGCGGTGGATATCGAGGCCAGCAACGGCGCCATCGCGGCCGGAATTCCCCATCCGCTCTTCCAGACGCGGCTGCCCGCGCGCGGGCGCAATAGTTGGGTGGTCACGCGCGATGGAAAGAAGTTCCTGGCGGTAGTTCCCGTGGAGCAGAAGCCCGCCACCACCCTGAACGTGATCCTCAACTGGCCGTCACTGCTTCGCCGGCAGTAGCACCGGCTGGCCGGCTTCGCGTTTCACCCAGCGGTAGGCTGGTACCGAGTTCTTCCAGAAATATTTCTCCGCAATGGCGTGTCCCTTGGCCATGAAGTACGGGCGGACGAGGCTCATGACCGTTTCATAAGTCCCCCACTGGTCGCTGTTCGGAAAATCGCTGCCGAACAAGACGTGGTCCTCGCCGAAAATACCGAATAGTTCGTCGAGCCGCGGCTTGTAGAAGTTCGGGTCGGTGGGGACCTCGCCATTTACGCGTCGAATCACCTCCGAGACTTTCAGCCACACCTGCGGACGCTTCGCTAGTTCGCGCAGATTGCGTACATAAGCAGCGCGCTCCGCCGCATCGCTGGGAGGCTCCATCTGCGGCAGGTGGTCGATGACGATCCGCAACTCGGGAACCTTGTCCGTGGTCCGCACCGTGGCATCGATCAGGCCCGGCGTCTGATTCGCCGTTTCCAGCACCATGCCCGCCTGCGCCAGCAACTTCAAGCCGGAGACAAACTCCGCGTTCGACAACATCGCGCCCAGATCCCGGTTCCAGAGCGTTCCGTAACGGATACCCAGGAAAAGCGGATTCTTATGGTACTTCTCCAGATACTGCCGGTATTCGGGTTTGTCGGGTTCGAGATCGCCGATGTACCCCACCATGATGGTGTCCTTCTCGATGGTCTCCAGCACCCAATCGTTCTCTTCGAGCCGCGGGCTGGCCTCGATGGCGATGGCGCCCTTGACGCCCTGCGGCACGGCGATTTCCCGGTAGAGTGCCGGCGTCATCACCGAGCGCCGGGGAGGCCTCGGGGGTCCGCCCTTGGCAGCGTCGGGAGGGCCTTTCCTGCCGGCACCGGGGAACGCGTTTTGCGCCCGGGTCCTGTCAAACAGGTGAATGTGGCAATCGATAATCGGAATCTCCGCGGCCTGCGCATGAGCGGCGGGTACGGCGGCAGCCGCTACGCCTGCGAGGAATGCGCGGCGATCGATTCGCGTTTCATCTTTGGAATTGGGCATGTCTACCATTTTATACTGGGGGCATGCGGATCATAGCCGTTGCGGTGCTGGCGCCGTTGCTCGTTGCCGCGCAGCAGGCGAGTCGTTTTGCGGCCGTGGCGCCGCGCATGCAGGAGTTTGTCGATAAAGGCGAGGCGGCCGGCATCGTGACCCTCATCGCCACCAAGGATCGCGTCATCTACCTCGACGCCGTCGGCAAGACGGACTTGGCCAAGGATCGCAAGATGCGGACGGACGACATCTTCTGGATCGCCTCGATGTCGAAACCGATCACGTCCGTGTGCATCGCCATCCTCTCGGATGACGGCAAGCTGCGCTTCGACGACCCGCTGGCGAAGTATCTGCCGGAGTTCGCCGGCGTGATGGTCGGGCAGAACGGCGAGACTGTCAAGCCGGTCCACCCAATCACCCTCCGCGAGGTGATGACGCACACCAGCGGACTCGGGGACATGTACAAACGCGAGCCTCACTGGACGCTGGCCGAAACCGCCCGGAAACTTGCGCAGCAGCCGCTGCGCTTCCAGCCGGGAACCCGTTGGGCGTACTCCACTGCGGGCATGGACGTGCTCGGGCGCGTGGTGGAAGTGGCGAGCGGGATGCCGTTCGACCAGTTCCTGCAGAAGCGCGTGCTCGACCCGTTGGGAATGAAGGACACCAGTTTCTGGATCGCGCCGGACAAAGAATCGCGCTGGGCGCACCCCTATCGCTGGAACGCGCAGGCCAACAAGCTGGAAGAGACCGCCATCTCTTATCTGTACGGGACAGCCGTGACCGACCGTGAGCGTCCGCCGCTCGGCGGGGCCGGGCTCTTCTCCACGGCCGAGGACATCGCCAGGTTTTACCAGATGATGCTCAACCATGGCAAGCCCATCCTCAAGCCCGACACCGTCGCGGAGATGACGCGCAAGCAGACCGGCGATCTCACCGCCCGGCCCGGGATGCCCTGGGGGCTGGGATTCTGCGTGGTGGAAGATCCCACGAAGATGGCCGCCAACAGCGTCCTGTCGCCCAATTCATTCGGCCACGGCGGCGCGTTCAGCACTCAGAGTTGGGCCGACCCGACCAAGAACCTGATCTGGATCGTCATGTTCGAGCGCGACGGAAAAGGCAATCCCGACAATTCCGACGTCCGCATCGCCTTCCAGGACGCCGCCACAATTCGGTGAAATGGCCCCTAAGGCGATGGCCGCCGCTTGAGCTGGAGCCCGTGCAGGTACGCGGAAACATCCGCCATCTCCGATCCGTCGAATCGAGGCCAGGGAATGTTCCGCTGGCGCATCGCGTTCAGCATCGCCGGACCGTGCTTCCATAGGGCAGCCAGCATTCCGTACGAGGTCATGGTCCCCGACATCACCGATCGCCCAGGCGCGCCGCTGGATGGATCGTCGTGGCAGACGGTGCACCGCTTGCTTTGAAAGACCCGCTTGCCCTGGTTGGGATCGCCGCGTTCGTCGAAGAATTGCGTGGCGACGAGGTAACCAACCAGGCGTCGCATCTCCTCGAGGCTGAGCGGCGTCTGGTGATGTCCGGTGCGGAAGGGATGGTTCCACATGGCCGCGGCGAAATCGGTAAGGCTGTAGCGGGTGCGGTGCGCTTCGAGCGCCAGCTCCCCCCGGTGGCATCCGGCGCAACCCTTGGATACCAGTAGCGCCCGGCCGCTCTCCGGCGACTCCGGCACTGATCCAGCGGTGTGGCTTGGCGGCCGCGAGGCGCGCAGCCAAGCCAGTAGATCCGTCAGTTCCTGCGCGGTGAGCAGTGGATAAGGGACTTGCGACCGGGAGAGCGCGCGCACCATGTCGCTGGAATGGTTCCACATCTCCTGGGCGAGGGCGATGGGGTCCCAGATCGAGTCCCATTCCGCGACCGGCCGAATGCCCGCACGCACGGGAGAGTCAATCCCGTGACATTGCCCGCAGCGCCGGGCCAGGAATACCTGCTTTCCGCGCTTGGCGTCGCCGGGCGTCTCGAAATAGCCGGCCGCGTAGAAATAGATGAACAGGTCGGCGGCCTGCTGCTCATCCATCGCGGGGACGGTCACGCCTGCTCTCGCCGTCGCGCCCCACATCGCCGGAGCATGGTTCCACATGACGGCCGCCAGGTTGTAAGGGCTGAAGCCCCGGTCCCGGCCCTCCCCAAGATCCGGCGCCCTCTTCCCGCCCACGCCGTTCACGCTGTGGCAGGCGACGCAGTTGAGACTCTGAAACAACGCCGCCCCACGTTCCGGATCGCCCAGCAGGAGGCTCCTCGTCGCGCACGCAGCAGGCGTGATGACGGCGATGACGAGGAGCCACCGGGAGGTCCGCATACTCAACGGCCCGAACGCCCGTGGGCGCTCTGGCCGCCACACGCGTCACCGCCGGGCCATAATGACCTGGCTCGTTTGAGCCGGCGAAGTGATGCGAGCGATTTCATGTTCGGTCTTGGACTTGTTCACTTGCCCTCCCTGTGAGTAGCCGGGTGTCCACACCTGGGAAAGGAAGTACGTGTCTCCATACTTATTAAACACCAAGTGGCCCTCGTTGGGCGCGTTATTGCCACCACCGATTGGGTACGTCAGGCCAAACGCCCGCGCATCGCAGCTACGGCAATCGACAGCCAATAAGTGTTGCACGTTGTTGGCGGTCATGTCCACGTTATACTGCCCCGCCGGCATCACCGCGTCCCCGAAATGAAACTCGAACGGGATGTCATATCGCAGTCTCTGCTGGCCATAAGCGGAAGCTGCGGCGAGCAACGCCAGGATACCAAGCGTCGCGAAAGATCTGTTTTTCATAGTGGACCTCCTAAGTCCTAGTAACGTCTCCGTTCACAGTGCAGTTCACACGCCATTGCAGCCGGCCGCATGCCCCGGAGCGGCCAATGGGTGTAACTCGCTGAAGGGATTGACTGGTCGGGACTCCCGGCCCAGGCGGCGATGGGCCCATCCACCCCGCAAAAGCCTATCCGATCGTATAGGGAGTGGCCGACCGGATAGGAATGTGGTAGAAAGGATAACACATGGAGGGTACACTCAATCCCAGGCTTGTCGGGATTGCCGGCCCGGTAGAAGGCGAAGTTTTTGACCTTTCCGGCGACAATCTCTTAATCGGCCGCGACGCTGCGAACCATCTCCCGATCGACGATCCTTCCATAGCCGCGTGCCATTGCCGCATCCGCCGGCGCGCGGGGGAGCAGTTCGAGATTGAGGATCTGGGCTCCTCCGGCGCGACCACCGTGAATGGCGTCCCCGTGACGGAGCAGACCCTTGAGGACGGTGATTGGATCGGCGTGGGCGACTGTCGTTTTCTCTTCGCGCAGTGGGACGAGGTGGCCCTCGGGCCGAAGGATGCCGCCTGCTGCATCGAACCCGGGCGGGAGGAGTGCCCGTTCCGGATGGCGGCGCCCTCGCCCGATGAAGCCGCCGCCCATTCCCGGACCCGGTGCTCCCTCACCACGATGCTGAAAATCGGCGCCTGCATCCAGTTGGCCCGGGGGCCCGAAGAGATTGCGCAGCAGTGGTTGGAGGCGATTTTCGAGGCGATTCCCGCTCAGCAGGGCGGCGTCCTGCTGTTCGATGGTCCAAGCCAGGAGCCGTGTTTCGCCTCGTACCGGGACCGTGAGCGAGGCCCCGCGACTACGGTGCGCACGTATCGCGCCCTCGTCGAGCGAGCCCGGAGCGGCGTCACCGGTATCCTGGCCACCGGCGTCCTGCCCGACCGGTCCCCGGCCACCGCGGAAGATCGGACCGAGCCTCGGCCTCGCCATGTCCTGGCGGCGCCCATCATCACCTCGGCCAGGACGGTGGGCGTCATTTATTTCGATACCTCGATCCGCGACGCGCCTTTTCATGAGGACCACCTGGAGCTCGCGAGTTCCGTGGGCGCCATCCTGGGCCTGGCCCTTGAAAATGCGCGCCGCCTGGAATGGCTGGAAACGGAGAACGCGCGCCTGCACGAGGCCGTTGACATCGAGCACGACATGGTCGGCGCCAGCCCCCGCATGCGCGACGTATATCAGTTTGTGTCGAAGGTGGCGCCGACCGATTCCACCGTCCTGATCCGCGGCGAGAGCGGCACGGGCAAGGAACTGGTGGCGCGCGCCATCCACCGCAACAGCCCGCGCGCCGCCATGCCCTTCCTCGCCATCAACTGCGCCGCATTGACGGAGACCCTGCTCGAAAGCGAGCTCTTCGGTCACGAAAAGGGAGCCTTCACCGGCGCGTTTGCGCAGAAGCGCGGCAAGCTGGAACTGGCGGACCGCGGGACTGTGTTTCTGGACGAGGTTGGCGAAATGCCGCCGGCCTGCCAGTCGCGCCTGCTGCGCTTGATTCAGGAACGCGAGTTTGAGCGCGTCGGCGGAACGCGCCAGATTCGCTCCGATATCCGCCTGATCGCGGCGACCAACCGCGACCTGGAGGCCGCCATCGAGCGCGGCACGTTCCGCAAGGACCTGTACTACCGGCTCAATGTCGTGTCCCTGACCATGCCGCCGTTGCGGGACCGCCGCGAAGACATCCCGCTGCTGGCCAGTCATTTCGTCGCCAAGCACGGCAAGCGGGCCAGGCGCAGGGTCGCCGGCATCGCCCCGGAAGCGCTCGCTTGTCTGAAAGCTCACGACTGGCCGGGCAACGTCCGGGACCTGGAGAACGCCATCGAACGCGCCGTGGTGCTCGGCTCCACCGATCTCATCATGGCCGAAGACCTGCCGGAAGCCGTGTTCGAGAGCGCGCCACGCGGCGCGGGCGCGATTGGCGGCTACCACGAAGCCATTCGCGAAGAGAAGATGCGGATCATTCTCGCCGCACTCGACCAGGCCGAGGGCAGCTTCACCGAGGCCGCGAAACTGCTCGGCATCCACCCCAACTACCTGCACCGGTTGGTTCGCAACCTCGACCTGAGAGGCGCGATCAAGAACTCGGCCGGGGGGTAGCGCGGGGGGCTATCCCGCCGCGCGGCGCCGGCACCGGCGCTAGACTCAAATCAATGAAGAAGCCGGCGAGGTCCAACCGAAGGCTAGAATTACCGCTTCCCGGTAGTCCGCCCTCTCCTCTGGGCCGCAAGCTGGTGCGGCTGCGCAAGAAGATCGAGGCCAGCGGTGTCAAGCTGCTCACCAGGGCGGAGGTAGACCGGGAAGTGCTCCGCCGGCGCGGCTTGGCGTGATCACCCCGCCGCCCGCCGCAACCGGTCTAGCACCCCGGCCCACTCCGGCGTTTCCGGCGGACGCTCGACCGCAATCCAATCCAGCCGCTCGGCGTCCAGCCGGTGCAGCGTATCATACAGAACCGCGGCGTACTCAATCGGGCTCGCCGGCATCTCCAGCCCGATCCGCAGCCACGCGCCGCGGCCTTCGGGCGGACGCTCGCCCGGGCCAAGCAGATAGAGTGCCGTCGCGGGCTGGTAGTGGCGCGGGTGCATGCCGGGAGAAGCATGCGCGCCGGGCGCGGGCGCCGCCGCCGTTTCCACCGGGCCGATCAGCGCTTCAATCTCGGGCAACGGGATCACCCCGGGACGCAGCAGCAGCGGCGCAGCCACCAGGGAGAGGACGGTGGATTCGATGCCCACGCGCGCCGGACCGCCATCCAGCACATAATCGGCGAGCGATTCCGGCACATGTCCGGACGTGGTGGGCGAGAGTTCCGTGAAACGGTTGGCGCTGGGGCCGGCGATGGGTACGCCCGCCGCCCGGATCAGCTCCAATGCCAGTGGGTGCGCGGGCATGCGCAGGCCCACGGTCGGCAAGCCCGCGGTCACGATGTCCGGAATTTCCGGCCGCTTGGGAACTACCAGCGTCAACGGCCCCGGCCAGTAACGGCGCGCCAGCGTTTCCGC
Organism: Bryobacteraceae bacterium; assembly: GCA_049590695.1. Taxonomy (GTDB): domain Bacteria; phylum Acidobacteriota; class Terriglobia; order Bryobacterales; family Bryobacteraceae; genus Fen-178. Next base: position 5,549 of record JBAWDI010000791.1, on the reverse strand, counting down.
GGCGTCCGGCCAATGGGCGGCCAGGCCGCGCGCCATCTCGATGGAATCCACGTGAACGATCAGCGGGCTGGTGTGCGGGCGCCCCTTGGCCGCGAAGATCCGCTCCACCGCGGCTGAGTCGAACGCGTTGGCGCCCAGGCCGTACACCGTCTCGGTCGGGAACGCCACCAGTTTTCCGGCGCGGATCAAGGCGGCGGCGTGCTGGACGCTCACTCGGGCAACTCGTCCTTGGCGTCGCCGGCGATCTTTCCGGTCTTGCGCCAGACCAGGTAGGCGTGGATCAGCGGCTCCAGATCGCCTTCCAGCACGCGGTCCACGTCGCCGATGGCCAGCTTGGTGCGGTGGTCCTTGATCATGCGGTAGGGCGCCAGCACGTAGCTGCGGATCTGGCTGCCGAAATTGATTTCGAGTTTCGAGTCTTCGGTCTTGCGCGTCTCCTCGCGCTTCTTTTCGAGCTCGTGCTCGTAGAGCCGCGCGCGTAGCTGCTTCATGGCGAAATCGCGGTTCTTGTGCTGCGAGCGCTCGTTCTGGCACTGCACCACGATGCCCGTGGGGAAATGCGTGATGCGCACCGCGGAATCCGTCATATTGACGTGCTGGCCGCCGGCGCCGGAGGAGCGGAAGGTGTCGATGCGCAGGTCGTCGATCTTGATATCGATCTTGATCTCGTCGTCCACCTGCGGGTAGACGAACACGGAGGCGAACGAGGTGTGGCGGCGCGCGTTGGCGTCGAAGGGCGAAATGCGCACCAGCCGGTGCACGCCGATCTCGGATTGCAGCAGCCCGTAAGCGTTGTCGCCGTTGACCTCGAAGGTGACGGACTTGATGCCGGCGCCCTCGCCCTCCAGGCGGTCGGTCACCACGGTCTGGAAGCCCTCGCGCTCGGCCCAGCGCAGGTACATACGCAACAGCATTTCGGCCCAGTCCTGGCTTTCGGTGCCGCCGGCGCCGGGGTGGATGGTGACGATGGCGCTGAGCTGGGCGTTGTCGCCGGAGAGCAGCATGGCGGTTTCGATGCGATCGAGCAGCTCGGCGTAGGACTTCATGTCGCGCTCGATATCGGCGGCCACGCTCTCGCCTTCTTTCGCCAGCTCGAAGAGCGTGTCGAGATCGTCGGTCATGGCGCGTATGCGGCCGTCGCTCGAGATGAACTCTTCGAGGCGCTTGCGGTCGCGCATCACCTTCTGGCTCTTCCCGGGCTGGGTCCAGAAGTCCGGAGCGGCGATCTGCTGCTCGGTTTGGGCTAGTTTCTGTTTTTGCGCGGGAGCGTCAAAGATACCTCCGGACGGCCAAAGCCTGGTCGCGGAGGGGCGCGTACTCGCGGTCTAACTCTTCCAAAGTCATGGGATTCAATCCAATTCTAACAAATACCCGGCCTTGCCGACGCTGCGCGCGCGCGTCTTGCCGATCTCGACCGAGGCGCCCGCGGCCTCGTGGATATGGCCGCAGAAGAAATACTCGGGCTGGTGTTTCACAATGAAATCGCGCACCGCCCGGGAGCCGGCGTGCTGGCCGGGGCCGATCTGGTCGAGCGCGGTGCCGTAGGGCGGCGCATGGCAGACCAGGACCAGCGGAGCGAGATCGGCAAAGCGCTGGAGGCGGGTGGCAATCTGCGGCTCGCTATACTCGCCGGGGGTGTTGAAGGGCGTCGGGTTGGAATAGCCCAGCCCCGCAATGTGCCACTTGCCGGCTTGAAAGTGGCGCTCGTGGAAATTGTGCAGCCCGTAGCGCGCGCACATCCCGGAAACCTGGTCGGCCGATTCGTGGTTGCCGGGGAGCACGTAGACCTTGTCGCCGCGCGTGTGCAGAATCTCGCCGCAGCGCTCGGCGCCTTGGGACCACGTGAGCTGGTCGCCGGCGGCGATGTAATAATCCGCCTCCACGCCGAGCAGGCGTTCGAGCGTCTTCCAATCGGTATGGATGTCGGAGAAGATCAGCAGCTTCAATGAGAGAATGGTAGCGCAGGATCATGGGCGAATACGACACTGAACTTTCGAAAATCGTGGCGGAATTGAACCGCGCGGCCCCCAGCCAGAAGACCGCGGCGCGCCTGCCGCAATCCACGGCGTCGCTCGATCAATTGCTCGCGTTCGCGGCCAGCCGCAACGCTTCCGACGTGCTGCTGATCGCCGGCGCGCCCGCCATGCTGCGCGTCAATGGCAACCTGGCGCCGGCTTCGGCGCCGCTCCTCGAAGCGGAGGACGTGCGCAGCCTGGTGCTGCCCTTGCTGGAGCCGGCGCAGTTGGAGGAGTTGCGGGAGAAGAAGTCGGTGGACCTGGGTTTCGTGCGCGAGGGTCTGGGCCGCTTCCGCATCAACATTCACCATCAACGGGGGACGCTGGCGGCCAGCATCCGGCTGCTGCCCGCGCGCATTCCATCGCTCGAGTGGCTGCACCTGCCCGCTTCCCTGGCCAAGCTGGCCGAACGCCGGCAGGGGCTGGTGCTGGTGACGGGCCCCACGGGGTGCGGCAAGACGTCCACGCTGGCGGCGCTCATCGACCTGGTCAACACGCGCCGCGCCGCGCACGTGGTCACCATCGAAGACCCCGTCGAATACCAGCACTCGAACCGCAGCGCCATCATCGAGCAGATTGAAGTGGGTCGGGATACCCCCGATTTCGCGGTGACGCTGCGCAGCGTCATGCGCCAGACCCCGGACGTCATCCTGGTGGGTGAAATGCGCGACGCCGAGACCATGGCGACGGCCCTCACGGCCGCGGAAACCGGCCACCTGGTGCTTTCCACGCTGCACACCAACGATGCCATCCAGGCGGTGAGCCGCATCCTGGACGCGTTCCCCGCCGCCAACCAGCCGCAGATTCGCCAGCAATTGTCGCTGGCGCTGGCGGCGGTGATCGCGCAGCAGCTTGTGCCGGGCGTAGACGGCGTGATGCGCTGGCCGGCGACGGAAATCATGATCGCCACCGACGCCGTCCGGGCGCTGGTCCGTAAGGGCGAAGACTACCAACTCCGCTCGCAGATCTCGGTGGGCCGCGCCGAGGGCATGATGACCATGGAGCAGTCTCTCGCCGACCTGGTGCGCGCCGGCCGCATTACGCGCGAAACGGCACTGGCGCATTGCTTCCGGACCGACGATCTGCAGCGCTACCTGGGGTAGCGCCGGGCCCAGCGTGCCGGATCGGCCACTAATACATGGCCAGCGAGACCCGCAGCACCACGGGTTCCTCGCCAAATTTGAGACCGAAGTCCGTCGCATCTCCATTCTGGCTGCGGAGGAGCTTGAAGACGCCGTTGTCGTAGACTCCCTGTTCGACGCGCAGAAACTGCCGGTGCTGCCATTTACCGTCAATCAGGGCGGAGGGAATCTGTCCGGTTCCCTCTACGATATGCTGGGACGCGCGTTGCTGCGCGGTGCCGGCCGGAAAGAAGTCGACGGTGCAAAAGTATCCCGCCACCAAAAACTGGTTGTCACTAAGTTGGGCCACCAGAGCGCGCCCCTGCGCCGTCGGATTCGACCCGGCCGTGGAGGGGCCATAGAGGGCCGTTCCGTACGTCACCACCGCGTTCCAGGATCCGAATGGCAGCCTCTGCCTGGGGTCGCCCTGGTCCGACCCCTTGAAGTGCAGCGGCTCAGCCACGGCCTTGAGCTTCCCTTCGAAGTTGAGGCGGGCGATCTCCCGCTGCATCGGGCCGACCAACACGAAATTCCTCGCCAGATAAGGCACAGGTTCATTCGAGGATTCCGAGTCTCCTATGGCCTGAAGACCGAGCATCGTGAAGAAATAGCGGGTAAAGTCGCCAGTCGCCGGGTCACACTGAAAACATCCGCTCTCAGGCAGGAATAGGGCATTGTCGTCGCGGCGATAAAGTTCCAGAACCTTCACGTATGCGGCGGGGTCGCCCTGATAATCGTCGGGTGCCAGAATATCGATGGCCGGCGCCGCGGCTTTCCAGATGGGGATCACATTGTCGGTGGGGCCGCCGCTCTCGTAGGCGGCGGGAACTCCCGGCTCCCCGGGAGGGCCTGGATTGAACGGGTTGCGCAAAGCGTCGTTGACATCCATGGGTAGGGGATAAACAGCCTTTCCCGCGGCTGCGACCTGTCCGATATATCTCGCCACCGACCAGGCGTTGAAGTACTCGTCCGCATTGGGACCAAAGGCCGCCTGCCAGTTCGGGGATGAAGAAGCGGTCTTTACCTGCATGGCCTTGAGGATCTCGGGCGGCACCGGAGCCTCGAAGATCTTCTGCGCGGCCGGAGAGAAATCGCGGACGCTCTTCCAGTTGCCGGGTTCATTCTCCACCTGAACCATGATTACGGTGCGCTGCGGGTCGGCTTGCTTCAGGTGACCCATGACAGCGGCGAATGCCTTCTTGTCCGCTTCGAGCGACGCAGTGGCGAACGGTGAAGGCGAGTCCACTGCCTCCCCGTTCCTGTCGACCGCATGGAAATAGCGGACGGGGTCCAACAACATCCATTCGGGCATATAGTGCTGGCTGCCGTTCTTCCACGTGGCGAACCAGAGCAGTATGAGACGAACATGATGCTGGCGAGCTTCGGCCAGGAGCCTGTCGATCGACGAAAAGTCGAACTGCCCGGGCTTCTCTTCAATCTGATCCCAGTAGATCGGTATTTCGATCGTGTTGGCATGCAGGTATTCCATGGCAGCCCAGTCTTTTGGGTGCGAAGGCCAGGTACTCTCCAGGCCCAGGTCCTGATCCTCTACACCCAGTATCAAAAATGGAGCGTCGTCCACGAACAGAGCGAAGCGTCCGTCCTTTTGCACCAGGCGGGGAATCGGGCGCTCGGCGACCTGGGCGTGGAGCGTGCCGATGACGAGTGTGGCCGCCAGAGCGGCCAGAACAGCGGAAGTCGTTTTCATCTTTCATCCTCCTGTGTTGTTTTGGGCGAATACGCCGTCGGAAGCCGACTCACCGGTACTCCGGGCAATCCAGGCGGCGTGAAAACCGGCGCTCCGCCAGGATTCGAGCAAATCGAGATTGCCGCGCCCTCTCTTCCAGGATTTCCTTTTTGGCTTCCGACGAAGAAGTATTGTACACCCCGCCGGTTCCATCGGAGCCGTTCGTCTCGTTTTTTCCATGCCGGGCGACTCCGCCCGCCCAGGCAGAGGCTGCCCCCGCCTTTTCCAGGTGCGCAAAGGCCTGGAAATGCCGTATTGGAAGCGATTTCTCAGACACCTATCCGTCAACGCTGCGTTGCGGTCGCTGGCGGAGTCGGTGCGAGCCGGCAGGATCACGCGCGAGACGGCGCTGGCGCACTGCTTTCGGACGGACGATTTGCAGCGGTGTCTAGGGTAGCGCCGGGCACAGAGTGCGCCGCGGCCCTGTGGGCCGATTCTTCCGTTAACCTCACGGCTCGACGGCTATACTGAGGAAGATCAACCGTTCGGGTGCGCTTCGAATGGAATGCTCTAAATCAACCAGGGAGGAAACGCCATGCGTAGACGTTCATTTCTCGCGGCTGCTGCCGCATTGGGTGGCATGCCGATGACTTCACCAGGAGTTCAGGGGGCAACCAAATCGGCCAATCTGAAAATCACCGCTGTTGAAATCTGGCGGTTCACTGG
>JBAWDI010000790.1:0-9597 GCA_049590695.1 Bryobacteraceae bacterium | reverse complement strand
CGCCGGTGCGGGTGGCTGGGCATGGGTGAGGACGCCAATGGGCCGCTGGTCTGGGCGAGAAGGGATGTGGCGCTCAGAACCTGCCCGAAACCGTACATCACGGCTGAGAGCCAGACACTGTTGGAGGATTTCTTTGTGCGGCGGCGCCTCGGAGGGATGGATTTTGCGAAGCTGAGCGCGCGGCAAGTGGAAGCGTTCGTGATTCTCGAAAAAGCGCTTACCGGAAAGCCCTTGGCAGGGCGGCACCGCGCCTCTGGCGCAGAGGCCCCGCTCAGCCCGATCGAGTGACGTTCAGGCGTAGTTATCGGAGAGGCCAGCGATGACCAGCACAACACAAGATAAGCTCTACGAGACTTTTGTCGCGGCATCGGGGCAACTGGATTCCAACCCGGGCGGGGCGCTCGCGAGCGGCGAGGAGATCGCCGCCTCCCTGAGCGACACGGTGAACCAACTCGGCGAACTCCAGGGCGGCAGCGAAGCGCAAGCGGCGAGCGGCAGCAGCAGCACCTCCAGCGCGAGCACAACCAGCGGCGGCGGCAGCACGGCGGAGTCAATCGCAACCACAGTTCTGGAGAGCGGGCTGGGCATGGTCCCCTTGATTGTCGGGTTGCTGGGGCTGTTCGGAGGCGGGGGGACGCCGGCGCCGACGCTGGAGAAATATGCCATGCCGGAGCGGCAATACTTCGAGGGCGCGGACACCGGCAGCGACGTGAGCGGCGCCGATTACGACCAGATGGGGATGCCAAGAGCGTACAGCGCGGCGCCGGATGGAACCGGCGCGCAGACCGGCGGGACTGCATCTCCGGGCAGCGGCAGCAGCGGCGCTGGGGCGGCTCAGATCACCGTGAACGTGCAAGCCATGGACTCGCAATCGTTTCTGGACCACAGCAACGAAATCGCCCAGGCGGTTCGCGCCGCGATGTTGAATTCCAATTCGATCAACGACGTGGTGAACAACCTCTGACATGTCTACCTTTCCCAAGTTGAAAACGAACGCGGTGGCGCAGTATCCGGCGACCAGGGCTTTCCGGTTCCAAAACCAAGCGATCCGGTTTGTGGACGGAGCGGAACAACGCTACCGGGACTCGGCCGGGCCGCTGCACCGCTGGGACATCCGCCTGGACGCGCTGGACGACAGTGAAATGGCGGCGCTGGAGCAATTCTTCTTCGACAACCAGGGCTGCTTCGGAAACTTCGCGTTCATCGACCCATGGGACGGGACTCAATACACGAATTGCAGCCTGGCGAGCGACGAACTGGACCTGACCGCGATGGCGGAAATGCAGGGCAAGACCTCGCTGACCGTGATCGAGAACCGGGGATAGCACATGCTGGTATATCCACAACTCGCCACCGGAGCATTGAGCCAGTATCCGGTCCAAAAGCGGCGCCGTTTGCGGACGGTTCTGAATACGTCTCTGGACGGGAGGGCGATCAAGCTGGCCGATCCGGGAGCGGAAACCACGGAATGGCAGTTGGCGTACGCGGGTTTGACCGATGGCGAAGTGGCCGCCTTGCAGCAGTTCTTCGCGGCCTCCGAGGGAACGCTCAACAGTTTTACATTCCTGGATCCAACCGGCAACCTCTTCGCCTGGAGCGACCAACTGGACAATGCCGCATGGGCAGCGGGGCCGTTCCTTTCGGTGGTGGGCGGAATCGCGGACCCCGCGGGCGGGATGACCGCATGGCGCCTCACCGACACCGGCGCCGGTCCTCAGAACATCTCCCAGACGTTGTCCGCTCCGGCGGCGTACTTATATTGCTTCAGCGTATTCGCGCGGTCGCTCGAAGCCACCCCGGTGACCCTGCTGCACGGAAGCAATCGCGCCGATCGAATCCTGGGAACGAATTGGAGCCGGATCATTGTGGCGGCCAATGGCGACGCCCTGGCGGAATCGATCGCCTTTGGCGTGGAGTTGCCGGCCGGAGGGTCCGCGGATGTATTCGGCATGCAAGTGGAGCCGCAGGGCGGCGCGTCGCTGTACAAAGCGACCACCACGGGCGGCGTTTATGAGGACGCGCGATTCCGCGATGACGTCCTCTCTATAACCACAACCGGCGTAAACCGCCACTCCGCCATGGTCAACATCATTTATGCAAACCATCTCTGATCTGAAGGAACAGGCGGTCACGGATACGCCGCTTCTGATCTTCGATTGCGTGCTCTCGAACGGCCAGACGGAACAGTGGAGCACGCACCAGGTAACGGTGGACGGCGCGACCTACCAGCCGCGAGTTCTTCAGCACAGCGCCTTCGACATTCAGACGGCGTCCGACCAGGGCATAGACGGAAGCCCGCGAATCTCGGTGGTGCTGGCCAACGCCGACTCGCACTTCTCGGAAATCGAGCGCGCGACTGGATGGAAGGGCGCGCGCCTGACCGTAGGGTTCCTGTTTTATGATTTGCTGAACGACGCCCCGCTAACGGATACGGCGGTGGTGTTTCAGGGAATCTGCAACCCGCCGGACCAGATCAAGCAATCGACGTTCCGCCTGACCGCCATCAACCGGATGAACCTGCAGCGGCTGATGCTTCCGCAGATCCGCATCCAGCGGAGGTGTCCGTGGCAGTTTCCGGCGACCGCGGGCCAGCGGACCGAAGCCATCGACGGTGGCGCCAACGGCAAGTATTCGCTCTATTACCGTTGTGGCTATTCCGCCGGGCTCGCCGGGGGAACGGGCAATCTGGATGGCGGCGAGCCGTTCACTTCGTGCGGGTACACGCGGCAGGACTGCCAGGCGCGAGGAATGTTCACCCGGTTCGGCGGATTCGAGTACCTTCCTCCGGCGATTGCCGTGCGCGGTTACGGAAAAGACTGGTCGACGTCGGCCATCTCGGACAACCAGGTGGAATATAACGATTACGTCCCAATGATGTACGGCACGGCCTGGTGGGAGCCGCTGGTGGTTTTTGCGCGCAACGACGGCAACCTCACCAGGATGGAGGCTCTGCTGGGAGTCGGCGAAATCGAGGGCGTGCTGACGGTGTTGGTGAGCGGTGTCGAGATTCCATTGGGAATCTCAGGCGCCAACATGACCGGCACGGGCTGGTACAACATTCAGACGCTGGGCACGCGCGACGGCGCGTTCGACTACAACTTTCTGGATGGTAGCGGGAGCCCCGCGGGAGACCCTTACGGCAGCATGGCGTACCTTTCCGTGGTGGTCCCCAACCAGTTGAACAACGGGACTTCGCTGCCCACGGTGAAGGTGCTGGCACAGGGTCTGAAGGTGCCGATCTATGCGGCGGACGGGACATATACCAGCGACCAATTCTCGAGCAACCCGGCATGGGTTGTGCTGGACGTTCTGCGGCGGAGCGGATGGGCCGCGTCGGAAATCGACATCGCCAGCTTCGCGGCCGCGGCGGCATACTGCGATGAACCGATCGACTCGACGGATTTGAACGGCAACCCCATCACGCTTCCCCGGTTTCAGTGCAACCTGGTCCTGCAAAACCGGCGCAGCGGCGGAGACGTTGTCCGCGGCGTCCGCAATGCCGCGCGGCTGTACCTCACCTATGGGCCGGGAGGGGTGCTGCAGTTGCGGGTGGAGAACACGGCGGCGCTGCAGCAGCCTGCCAAGCCGGATTGCTCGAACAGCACACAACCACTGAACGGCGGCTGGCCGAGTTACGAATTCGGAGACGGCAGCACCAGTTTTTCGGGGATCTTGAGACAGCCGAATGGCGAGCCAAGTGTGACCGTGACCGCGCGCAGCATCGCGGATACACCGAACCGCCTGTCCGTGGAGTTCCAGGACGCGCTCAACGGTTACCAGCAGGACAGCTATGAGCTGGTGGACCCGGACGACGTCGCCCTGGCCGGACAAGAGGTCTCCATGACCGTTTCGGCGATGGGACTTCCGAATTACGACCAGGCGGCCAGGATTCTGAAATTCAATCTGGATAAGTCGATTCGCGGGAACACTTACATCGCATTCGAGACCAGCGTAAAAGCCTTCGGGATCAGGCCGGGAGACTTGATTACACTTACCTACCTGAAGGAGGGCTTGAATCGCCAGCCGCTGCGGGTTCTGAAGATATCGCCGGCCACCAACTACCGGACTTCCACCATCAAGACGCAGATCCACGACGACGCGTGGTACTCCGACACCAACGGCCAGGTGACTTCGCCCGGAGGAGTGACACACGGGAATGCCGGCGTGGGCGTGCCGAGGCCACTGATCGGCGCGGTGCTGGACGAAAACGGAGACGTTCAGTTCGGCGTTGTGGAATCGACCGCCGCGAGCAGCGATGGCACGGTGGGCACACTCGTATCGGTCAGTTTCGTTCCACCCGCGGGCGCGGGAGTCAGCTCGCCGGCCGCCGGACCCGGGATACCGTTGTTGGGCCTGGTGCCCACCGTCGGAACGGGCGGAACGCTGAAGGGCGGGCAGACGCTGTATTATGCGGTCTCCGGCCAGGACAGCGCCGGGAACGAGAGTGGGCTGTCATTCATCGTTCGGGCGTCGACCTCGAGCGACGGGAGCAGCGTGACACTGTCGGGGTTGAGTTTCGCGCCGGGAACGAGCGCGTTCGACGTTTATCGGGGAACGACGCCGGCGCAGCTCTTTCGAATCGCGTCGGAGCAGGCGCTGGCCGCCCAGTTCGCGGATACGGGCCTCGCGGATCAACTGGTGGCCCCTCCCGATTCGAATTTCGATCACGCCAACTTTTACTGGCGGATGGAGCTGCAACCGGAAAGCGGCGTAACGCTGCATTCGGCGACGACGGTGGGAAACGGGTCGTTGCAGATGACCGCGAACCGTTACCAGAGCAAGATTGTGCGGATCACGCGAGGCACGGGCGCCGGGCAGGAGCGCACCATCGCGGCCAACGACGCCACCAGCCTGACGATCGCGCCTCCGTGGAGCGTGGTGCCGGATGCCACCAGTTTCTTCGTAGTGGCGGAGACGGGGTGGCAGTTCGGCGCTCTCACCACGAGCAGCCCGGTGCAGTTTGAGGTTCCCAACCGGTCGGGAGAGGCGGTTCATCTCACCGGGCGCGCGGCCAACGTGAACAATGCGGAATGCGCTCCGGAGTTATCCACGGTTACGCGGTGGCAGATCGGCGGCGGCGGGACGGGCGACAGCGATGTTCCCCCGATGCCATTCTTCGGGCTGGGGCCGGGCCAGGGCGGCGGAACGGTGGAACTGAGCGGGGTTTCCTTCACCGACCTGACGAACACGCGGACCATTTCGGCGGCGACGCTGACGATGTACTACTGGGATGAATTGCAGGGCACGCCGGCGATCGCGCTGGCCAGCGCGGTGGGAACCGGCGATACTGTGCTGAGCCTGAGCGCGGCCGGGTCGGCGCAGCCCGGAACCTATATTCAGATTGAACTGGAGGTGATCCGCGTCGAAACAGTCCAAAACAACGGCACCCAGTACAGTGTGACGCGAGCCATGGATGGCAGCCAGGCGGCGGCACACGCCGCACAAACGCCGGTGTATCCTCTTCTGAGCCAGACGGTGATCGCACCGTTCCCCCCGGACTTTTTCGGCAGCCCCTACAGCGGGAGCTGGAGCTTCCCCATTGCGCTTCCCGATGTGCGCGTGGCAAGCGCCGAGTTGTTCGTCACCAACCAGCAGGGGAACAGCCCGACCCGGGACATCTGCCTGACGCATACCACGGATAGCGGGCTGCGCACGCTGGCGAGCGGGCAGTACTCCATTCAGGTGGACGGATACCTGGCGGTGGATCAATCGGCGGCGCCGGCGCTGGTGATGGATGCGCCGCACTCGGTGCGGGATGTGTCCGCGGTGCTGGGTTCACCCGCCGACGCCCCGGTCGGTCTCCAGTTGAACGTCAACGGGGCGTCCTACTGCCAACTGACGATTGCCGCGTGGGCGACGGTTTCGAACACCGTGGACGGCAATACACTGGCCCCGCTGCCAGCGGGCGCGCAGGTGACGCTGTCCGTGCTCTCGGTGGGATCGACCGTTCCCGGCTCGGACCTCACCGTGATTATCCGACTCTAATGCCGGACCAACTCTCCAAACTGCGCCCGGACCGGGATTTGCAGTGTTACTTCCAGGAGCCGTCGGCGGTGGCGGCGCTCAGCGGGACCAGTCCAAGCGGGTTCACTGTCTCGGGATGCTGGAGGCAGCAATTCGACTGGGTGGTGCTGGAATGGAACCGCGACAACGCGTTCGAGCATCCCGCGCTTCGCAACCTCCCGGACGGAGATCTGAGCGGATTGCATCTCAGCTACGAAGAAACCCGCACCAACTGCATCCCGCTGGATTCCACGACGTACGACTCAATAAGCTGGTCCTACTTGAGAATCTGGGAGGAATCCAACAATACCGAGAACTTCCATCGCGTTCCGCTCCGCCAATATGCCGTGGCGGCGGACGGCAGTTACGCGCAACCGACGGTGATGTTCGACTTTCAAGGTGCGCCCGTAGCCGGGGATATTGTGGGACTGGCGTGGCTGGACCAATACCCCAACTACTGGGTAGTGGCGGGAAACAGCGCCGCGGACGTGGCCAGCGGGCTGGCGGCCAACATCAACGCCCAGACCAGCACCAGCAAAGTCTCGGCCAGCGCCAACGGCAGCCAGATCACGCTCACCTATAATGGCGCGCCTGGGGCGAACGGAAACCGGGTGGGCGTATATGGGTGGGTGTACAGCCCCAACAACGGCTCGGGGGCGTGGTCGCCCCCCTGGGCCATGTTCCAAGGGGGAACATCGCCCGACCGCTGGCGCGTGACTCTCGATTTCAGCAATCTGAAGGATGAATTCGGAAACACCGTCACCACCACCAACGTGCGGAAACTGCGCTGGACGTGGTCCGCCGACTTACAGTCCGGCAACTTCGCGCGAAGCGAGTTCGCGGTGGTGGTGACGAACTGGCAGGTTACTGGAACGAACATCGAGTATAAGGTTGCGGGTCCGGGCAGCCGGAGGATCGAAGACATCGCGGCGGTAATCTCCTACACCGGCACCTGGGTGGAAGAGCGCGGAAATTACTCCGGGGGCTCGATCCACCACACGACGACCCAGGGTAACCACCTGCAATGCACGTACTCCGCCGCCGCGCACACGCTGTACCTGGGGACGCGGTACTGCGACAACGGCGGACAAGTGACGGTGCAGGTGGATAGCAATCCGATACTGATTGTGAATTTGAAGCGATCGCTGGAGGACGTACTGCTGAGGGTTCCACTGGGGCAATTCTCAGGGCAGGCGCAGCACACCGTCACGGTCACGCACACCGGCGCTGCCGGGACGGACGTGTACTTCGATTTCCTGGAAATCGCGAATCCCACGGCGGACCTGCCGGTGTTCGGCGCCTACACGACGACGGCGCTGGCAACCGACTGGGACACGCTGCACTCGCAGGCCATCGCGCCAGAAAGGACGGCCTGGCTCATCGACACGCTGGGCTTCAAAGGCCGAGCCAATCACTACGCCGGCGCCATGTGGTTCTACGAATTGTCCTGCGCTGGCAACCAGTACGCCTCGGCCGCCATCGTGTTTACGGGCGCGCCGCGCTTCGGCGATACCACCACAGTCACGCTGGCCGGCACTCCACTCCAACATGTCAACCTGATCGGCGATACGGCCCAGAGCATTGCAAAAGCCTTCGAGTTGCTGATCACGGCCGGCTCGTCGGCTGTTTGGGCGCACGCCGACGGAACGACGCTCGAAATTACCGCGCGCACGATGGGGCTTGGCGGCAACGGTCTGACCGTCACCACCGACACCGGCAACACAGACTTCACGGCGCAGCCCAGCCCGACAGCGCTGGCTGGGGGCGCCGACGGCGTCTGGCTCACCGATCTGCTTGCCACTCCGCGGCTGAATCGCGCCGCGCGCGACTGGAGCCTCAGCTTCTTCCAGGCGTTGAAATCGTATGGAATCAGAGTGACAACGTCGTTCAGTATGGAGCTGGGCAACGGGGACGACAGCCTGGCCGCGGGCATCGCCCAGAGATATCCGGATGGCACCGCCGCCTGGCTGAACACTCCGGCGTTGCAGACCAACTTCTCGCCGGCCAGCACGGCGTTCTGGCAACAGGTCTACCTGGACATGGCGGGGGTTATGGCGAACGCGGGAGTGACTCCGTATCTGCAATTCGGCGAGGTTGAGTGGTGGTACTTCGCCGCGCACTCCGGCATGCCTTTTTACGACGATTACACCAAGAGCGCGTTTCAAACGGCGTACGGGCGGCCACTGGGGACCATCACGAGCCAGAATGCAGACCCCGCCGCATTCCCCGACGAGTGCACGTTCCTGCCAACCCTCATCGGCCAATTCACGCAGGCGATTATGGCTTTCGTGCGGCAATCCCATGCGGAGGCGTGTTTCGAGGTGCTCTATCCGCCGGACACGAACGATACACCGCTGAACAAGCTCATCAACCTTCCGACCGCGTACTGGACTCCGGCAAAGCTAGCCTGTTTCAAGACCGAGAACTTCACCTATACCGGGGACCGGGATCTGGACAAGGCGCGGCAATCCATCGAGCTGCCGATGCAGCTTGGTTTTTCGCCCTCCGAGAGCAGCCACCTGGTGGGGATTGGCGACTACACCACGCCGTGGGCGAAAGAACGGCGGCTGGCGCTGGGGGAAGGGATCGAATCGGTGGTGCTGTTTGCCCTGGATCAGTTCTGCCTGATCGGGTACGGGCTACCGCTGCACGATGGCACGCGGCGGGCGTTGTATATGGGGGGGTAGGGGGGTGCAGCCAGGCGGCAAGCAGGCGAAATCCGGCTTCAGCATGGTGCCGGGAGCGAATCTACGTGACCCTGGTCCCTTCCCCGCTATCCCTTCGAGCGGTCTTGGGGTATCCAGTGCTCCTGAACAACCGCCGATAGCTTAGAATGATGCTTGACGCGATGTCCCTCGTCCGGCAACCGTCCCTGAAGTGGGACGACACCCAATTCGACGCGGCGCCGTTCGTGAAGGACGGTGCGCCCGAGCCGTTCTATGTCTCGGCGCTGGGCGCGCTCTACGCCGACGACTGCATGGCGGTTCTGCCATTCATCAAGGACGAGACCATCGACACGGTGTTCGCCGATCCGCCGTTCAACCTCGGCAAGGAATACGGAAGCAGGAGCAACGACGAGCTTCCCGACGACGAGTACCTCCGCTGGTGTAAGGCATGGACCAAAGAGTGCTGCCGAACTCTCAAGCCGGGTGGCTCGTTCTTCCTGTACAACCTGCCGAAGTGGAACATCCTGCTCGGCGCCTATCTGATCGAGCTTGGGATGACGTTCCGTCACTGGATCGCCATCGAGATCAGCGCCTGTCTGCCGATACCAGGCCGGCTACACCCGAGTCACTACAGTCTGCTCTACTACTCCAAGGGAAAGCCAAAGACGTTCCGGCGCGTCAGGACCCCGATCCTGACCTGCCGGCATTGCGGGGGCGAGGTGAAAGACTACGGCGGGCACAGGGACGCAATGAACCCCGATGGCGTGAACCTCAAGGACGTGTGGACGGACATACCGCCCGTGCGTCACTGGAAATTCAAGTCGAAGGACCGGCGAGCCAACGCCCTTTCCACCAAGATCCTCGACAGGGTGGTCGAGATATCTACTGTTCCGCGGGAGATTGTTCTGGACCCGTTCGGCGGCAGCGG
>JBAWDI010000789.1:0-1668 GCA_049590695.1 Bryobacteraceae bacterium | reverse complement strand
CTGGACTTTTTCCTGCCCGCGAACCGCTGGCTGCGGCGGCTGTATCTCGGCTGGCTCTACGCGCAGGGCGCCTTCTTTGGCCTGTTGCTGCACGGGCAGCCGCGAGTTTTCACTTATATCTCCGATTCGCTCCGAACCTTCGTTTCCATCGACGAGTTTTCCTCTCTGCTGCGCAGCACGGGATACGGTCAGGTGGATACGCGCCGTTTC
This sequence comes from Bryobacteraceae bacterium, assembly GCA_049590695.1. Lineage (GTDB taxonomy): Bacteria > Acidobacteriota > Terriglobia > Bryobacterales > Bryobacteraceae > Fen-178. Next base: position 1,458 of record JBAWDI010000789.1, on the reverse strand, counting down.
ATACTGGGCGGAATCGGGATCCATTGGGCAGCGAAGAGGTCACCACAATGAAAGAACGGCTGCGCACATCAGATTATCGTTTCATCGCGGTCTGTCTGGCACTGTTTGCCGGGGCCGCCTGGTATTCGGTACGCAACTTCTACCGGGCGTTTCCGGAAGCCTCGATCGATTTCCGGGTGGGGCGCGACGATGCGCAGGTTCTCGCCGGGCGCTTTCTGGCCGGGCAGGGATACCATGTGGAGGGCTACCGGCAGGCCTCGCGCTTCAGCTACGACGACGAGGCCAAAACGTTCCTGGAGCGCGAAGCGGGCCTGGAGCAGGCCAACCGGCTCATGGGCACGCGCGTCCGGCTGTGGCGCTGGGACTACCGATGGTTCCGGCCGCAGCAGAAGGAGGAATACGGCGTAGCATTCACGCCGGGCGGCGAGCTGGCCGGCTTCCGCCACGAGATTCCGGAAGAAGCCGCGCGTCCGGCTGCGAGCGCGGAACAAGCGCGCGCCCTGGCGGAGGATTTCCTGCGGAGCCGCCTGCATCGCGATCCGGCGTCGCTCGAATTCGTGGAGGAATCGGACCAGACGCGGCCGCATCGGGTGGATCGCGAATTCACGTGGAAAGAGCGCGACTTCAATCTGCACGACGCCACCATCCGGATGGCGGTGGCGGTTCTGGGCGATGAAGTGGGCGGGTACCGCGAGTATCTCAAGATTCCGGAACAGTGGACGCGCGATTACCAGCGCCTGCGCTCGAAGAACGACGTGGCAGAGATGGTGGATTCGGCGCTGCTGGTGGCGCTGATGCTGGGCCTGGTGGTGGTGATCGTGATGCGGGTGCGACGCCAGGACGTGCGGTGGCGGCGGGCGGCGGTGGTGGGGCTGGTGGGCATGGCGCTTTCGTTGTGCGCCAGCCTGAACCAGTTTCCGGTGAACGAATTCGGGTACCCGACCACGGATTCCTACGGCAGTTTCCTGTCGCAACAACTGTTGCAAGCCCTGCTCTCGGCGCTGGGATCGGGGGGCCTGTTGTTCGTGCTGATCGCGGGCGCCGAGACGCTCTACCGCGAAGCGCTTCCCAACCAGATTTCGTTCGGCAATCTGTTCCGCCCGCGCGGGCTACGCACCAAGCGCTTCTTTTTGGGGGTGATTTTAGGCATCACGCTGGCCGGCATTTTCATTGCCTACCAGACGGCGTTCTACATTGTGGCGTACCGCTTCGGCGCCTGGTCGCCGGCGGATGTTCCCTACGACAATCTGCTCAATACGCGCTTCCCATGGCTGTTCGTGCTGTTCTTCGGATTCTTCCCGGCGGTTTCGGAGGAGGGACTCTTCCGGATGTTCGCCATCCCGTTTCTGCACAAACTGGTGCGGTACCTCCCGGTAGCGGTAGTGGTGGCGGCGTTCATCTGGGGCTTCGGCCACGCTGGATACCCGCAGCAGCCATTCTATATTCGCGGCGTGGAGG
>JBAWDI010000788.1:0-3888 GCA_049590695.1 Bryobacteraceae bacterium | reverse complement strand
CGGCGTCGAAGCCCACACCGCACCCGAGCATCATTGCGCCGGTTCGCTTCCGATACAGCACTAGGACTTCACGGAAGTGATGTCCCAGAACGGGATTACGTTGCGCGACACGACGTAAGCCACTAGCTAATGATTGACGTGAAGCACGAGCTGTGAGACAATCGGCTGGAGGCTTATTACGAGCTACATTCCACCCAACGCAGTCACGTCACCACGGCGCCACTTGACGCTGATCATGGTCCTGGAAGACGGCAGAACTGGCGACAACCCAACTGGTGAGGGTAATGTCTCCGTTGCTCTAGGTCGGTGGCGGAGCGCTGATGGAGCAGAGGAACCCATACTCGGGGTTCGATGGAACGGCAATGATGCCAATCCCATCGGAAACCCCCAATCACGCGGCCTTCCAACTTGGTTTGTCGTTCCGCGGCATTTGCGCCGCTCAATTCTCGAGCACCTCGTACTCTCCGACGCTAAGGAAGCGCTTGTGCTGGAGGCATTCGATGATTTCGGAGCGGGCCCCGATGGGACTGGGTGGATCTGCGACGAGTGCGGCAAGGCGATCCGCAAAGCAAGAGATGGCGTGGTGGAGTGGTCCCGCGACAAAGAAACACGTTGGAAGGGACGACGGATGCGAGTCGTACATCACTTCTTAGCGAGCCCCTTGAAGAGGAAACGTGGTGATGCCGGCTGTTGCCAAGGTGGACCAGATTGGGACCAGGATCCTTTGGACCATTTGTTAGGCCCGGACGGTCTGATGCAACTGCTCGCGCTCATCGCTGACAAGGAGGCCCCCACCCAAGATATTCTGCACACAATCCAAAGGCTGCATCTGCCGCGCTTTGAGCGGGTACAACCTTACATTGATTCCGCGCTGGCCGAGGGTATCCTTGAGCCCAACCTTGCCCCCGGCTTTTATTGGCAAAGTGACCTGGAACTCGTGCTGGCTCATCGGCGGAGACCCATAGACGCGGGCAGGTAGCGCACACGACGGTTCTAAGAGAATGTTCCGAGGGGATGAATTCAGACATTGGCAGACCGGAATAGCTGGCTGGAGGTGAACGAGCCGGACGGTCCGAATGGCGGGTCATTGACGTACTGAAATCCGGGCCCGTGCGCAGCCTGGGGCGAGGGGCCGAAAGCGTTCACATTTCTTATTGGTCAATGGCTTACAGCGTGGCTGAGCGCGACCGGATGGGCCGAAAGCGAGCGCGGCACTCGCCCGAGCTCGGCAGGCTTGCATGGAAGGGGCCTGACGGAGGAAAAAAGTTGGGGAAACTCCTGATGACAAACACACAAAAAGGCCCAAAGCCGTGCCATACTGGAATCGGCATCTCCCACCACGCCGTGCGGCCGCTGTTTTTCGGCCCGCCGAGCCGCCCGTCCCTGATGTCTCTTGCCAGAAAGGACGTGGATACGTGTTGCGTGTTCACACAGCCCCCCGACTTTTTTCAAGTGCCATTCTTCTCAGCTTGGTCATGTCCTGGTCGACATTTGGTCAGACCTACACGATTAACACCGTGGCGGGAAACGTGCCGGCAGGCCACAGCCTCTACGGCGGCGACGGCGGCCCGGCCGTTAGCGCCCAGTTGGCCAGTCCCCTAGGTGTCGCCTTGGACTCCTCCGGCAATCTGTACATCGCTGACACCGACAACCAACGCATCCGCAAGGTCTCGAACGGGGTGATCACCACCGTAGCGGGAAACGGTCCGGCTGGTTTCTACGGCGACAACGGCCCGGCCACCAGCGCGTGGTTGAACAATCCCGCAGGCGTCGTCTTGGACTCCGCCGGCAATCTGTACATCGCCGACACCAATAATCAACGCATCCGCAAGGTCTCGAACGGGATGATCACCACCGTAGCGGGAAACGGGACGCTAGGCTTCAGCGGCGACAACGGCCCGGCAACCAATGCAATGTTGAACCAGCCCACCGGCGTCGCCTTGGACTCCGCCGGCAACCTGTACATCGCCGACTCCCATAACAACCGCATCCGGAAAGTCTCGAACGGCGTAATCGCCACCGTGGCGGGTATCGGGACCAATGGTTACTCGGGCGACGGCGGCCCGGCCACCAGCGCCCAGTTGTCCTTCCCCGCAGGTCTCGCTGTGGACTCCGCCGGCAACCTGTACATCGCCGACACCTTTAACGGGCGCATCCGCAAGGTTTCGAACGGGGTGATCACCACCGTCGCGGGGGGCGGTTTCTACGGTGACAACGGCCCGGCCACCAGCGCCCAATTGAACTATCCCGAAGGCGTCGCCGTGGACTCTGCCGGCAACCTCTATATCGCAGCTAGTGACCGGATCCGCAAGGTCTCGAACGGGGTGATCATCACCGTGGCGGGAGGTGGGGGGGGTAGTTGCTGCGGCGACGGCGGTCCGGCTATCAACGCCGAGTTGTACGCCCCGACCGGCGTCGTCGTGGATTCTGCTGGCGACATTTACATCGCCGACCGTGGTAACAACCGCATCCGTATTCTGACGCCGTCTCCCTGCGCCTACTCTGTCTCACCGACCACGTTGCAGGCCCCAGCATCGGGCGGCCTTGTGACCACGACCGTCCGAACCGACACTTCCTGTTTCTGGACAGTCTCCGGCTTGCCGGGTTGGATCGGGCTTTGGGCCGCATCCGGCGCCGGTTCCGACAATGTTATTCTCGCAGTTGCTCGCAACTGCGGCACAGCACAGACCGCGACGGTTTCGATTGCAGGCGTCTCGGTCACCATCACCCAGCCAGCCGCGGCGACGGTGGCGCTACCTCTCATCGCAGCGGTGACGAACGCGGCGAGTTACGCCACCGGGTCGGTCTCCCCAGGCGAGCTGATTACCATCTTTGGCTCGAACATCGGACCGGACCCTGCGGCGGGTGCGACAACGGACCCGGCGACCGGCAAACTGGCGACCACCATCTGCGGCGTACAGGTGCTGTTCAATGGCATCGCCGCTCCCATAATTTACGCCAGCAGCACGCAGGTGTCGGCGGTGGTCCCCTACGAAATGGCTACTGTTGGCAGCCCCGGGGTGTGGCTCAAGTACGCGGGCGGGACCTCCAACGCGTTCCAGTTGACCACGGCGGCCACGGCCCCGGGGTTGTTCACGCAGAACGCATCGGGCAGCGGGCCGGGGTCCATTCTGAACCAGGATGGCGTCACCCTCAACGCGCCTGCCCATCCCGCGGCCAAGGGCAGCATCGTAACGCTATACCTGACGGGCGAGGGCCTGACTATCCCGGCCAGCGTCACGGGCGCGTTTACCACCGCGACCCTGCCGCCTCCGCAGGTGACGCCAGCGCCGGCGTCACTGCCGATCGCGGTGCTGATCAACGGCCAGCCGGCTCCCTATGTGTACGCCGGGGAAGCGCCGGGCTTTGTAGCGGGGCTGATGCAGCTCAACGTGCAGATCCCGTCAACCGCGCCGACGGGTGCCTTGCAGATCCTAGTGTCGATTGGCGGGAGAACCAGCGAGAACGGCGTGACCGTCTCGGTGCAGTAAGGTGTCGCAGCCGCGGCTGCGTACCACCCTGCAAGGGGGAAAACATGGACGCGGTACCGTCTTTCGCACGGTCCGCAATTCGGAGGCTCGTTTGATTCTTAACGTTACAGTGACCGAGTATAAGCATCCCGTCACAAACCAAGAGATTGGTTTAGCGCGGGACGCGTTCACCGCAAAGGTGCTGAGGGCTAATTACGCACCGGCATGGTTTTCTTCCCCCAAGAATTGGGGATGGCGACCTGATCTGAACGGCACTCCAGGATTTCAGCGTTACGTTACCAAGTACGCCGAAGTCGTCCTCGGCGACCCTTGGGCCGACATCGTTCTGTACTACGACCAGAGGGCACGGTTGGCTGGCGCGCCCACACCACTCGGATTCCCGCCTTGGTACCCCCAG
>JBAWDI010000787.1:0-4636 GCA_049590695.1 Bryobacteraceae bacterium | reverse complement strand
AGCGGCTCACTTCAAACGGCTCTATCGAAAGTGACGCGGCGATCAGCCGCTATCCACACCCGAGGCGTATCTCACCGCGTCACTTCCGATAGAGAGCTTACGTTTCACGCGAGTTTCGAGAGCGGGGCACTTCAACGATATGGCGAGTACGCGGCCGAGTAAATGATTTTCGGACGAGCATCGGTCTAGAGGCCGGCCATCGTTCCGTCAGGATGGTGCGGCGGTATATTTGGGAAGGCACCCTGTTGCGAGAGAACCGCGCCTGTAAGTTTGCATTGTACCTGTGCTGCTGGCCACTCCGCGCGGCGTGAGAAGGGATGAAGAGAAGATGGACACGACAATTGAAGTAGAACGATACGACATAAAATTCGACGAGAGTTTGGATCGTCCCACCCAAACCGGCAACCCGAACGCTCGCCGGACGGTAGAGAAGGAGATAAAGGCCGCGTTGCAGAAGCCAGGGCAACCATCCCCTGGTAGCCCTTATACCGTCACCGAGGTTCAGCTTCGAGATTTGGCGCGCAAGTACGGTGAGCAGTACGTGTCAGATCCATACCGCGACGTCAGCCAGTGGTTCGATATCGTGAAGGGTAGATTAAACCGGCCAACCATTGCCCCACAGCTCGCGCTTTCGTATTTCTTTGTCGAAAAGCAGGGATATAGTGTCAACACAACAGCATTGGGTGTCTTGGGAGAGGCCGTCGCCGGATACTGCGCGGAACGCGAAGGATACAACCTTCTGCTCCGGCCGGTCGGGATCATGCCTGACGCGGTACTATGCAGGGGAACTGGCGGGCAACAACGGATTTCATTCGCTCTTGTTGAAGCAAAGGCATCTGCCCGCCGTGCGCCGAAAGCCATGATCCAGCGGGACGTGTTCGAGTTTCTTGTTAATGTAAAGACGCGTGTTACGGGATTTGGGAACGATTACGAAGCATTTCTCGTGTGCTGCTGTTTTCACGATATGAACCACGTGGTGTGTTCAATCTTGTGCATGGACCTGCGATATTTTAATCGGGCCGTATCCAGACTTCCGTTGTCGGTGAAATGCAGCGACATTGCGAGCGATGCTGTTGGGGCCGATCCGAGAGAGCGCGTCACGTCATTGCTGCGACTTAATGCATCCTTGGGTGAAGTGCGCGACGCCTATTTGGCGAGCCTCGTGAGGGAGGAGGCCAAGAAAAGCGGCACGCTTGCCCTGCTTGCGGATGGCGTTGCCGTGCAGTCACCGCGCGAAGTGGACAAATACCTCGATGAAGCGGCTGACAACCTCGGATTGAGGGGGAGTTGGGATTCAGCACGGGAACTTGCCGCCGACATGCTCAAGACTGAAGATGCAATGGTCGAGCGGGCCCTCGATCGTTACCGGTCGCCGGAGTTGCCTCCCGAATGAGGCGAACGGTCTTCGCGGATTGTGCCATTCGGGGTATGGGCGGGCGTGACCACGGGAGGCCAGGTCAAGGAAAGAGGTGGAGAACTTCGGCTAGAAAACGATAGAAGTTGGGGAAGATCACCTGGACGCATTACGCCCCACGGGTAGAAGTGAACTCACGCGGGCCCGAAGTCCGGATCTGCGAAACCACGCTCCAGTCAGAGAGCTTGCGAGAACGCTTGTCGAGAGGGTTATTTTGGCGCGCATGGCGGGCCTGGGGGCCTCCCCAGGAAATCGTCGAAGGCTGCGGAGGGTTGAGTACTACCCCAGGCTGGCCAGCATCGGGATGCGAATCTCGACGGTTGTGCACTCCATGCCCGGCGAAAAGCGAAGCTCCGCGCCCGCGCCGTAACAGATCTCCAGCCTCCGCCTGACATTTTGCAAGCCGACGCCCGTCACCGGAGCCTCCGGAGCGCGCCCGCTGGCGCTGTTCTCCACGGTAATCCGCAATTCTCCGTCCCGGCATTCGGCTTTGATCCGCACATAGCCCGGCTCGATGCGCAGCGCGACGCCGTGCTTGACGGCGTTCTCCACCAGGGGCTGGATGGACAGCGCGGGGATCGGAATTTGCAGGGCGGCATCATCCACCTCTATCTGAACGTCCAGGCGGCTGGCCAGGCGGCACTGCTCCAGCTCCAGGTAGGCGCGCACGATCTGCATCTCCTGCGCCAGCGGCACGAAGGCCTTGTCGGACTGCAAAGAGTAGCGAAAGATCTCGGCGAGGTTGAGCACCATGCGGCGGGCCCCGGCGGCTTCCCGCGGGATGGCGCCATAGAGCGCATTCAGGGCGTTGAAAAGGAAATGCGGATTGATCTGCGACCGCAGCGCGCGCAGCTCGGCCTGGCTCACCAGCCGGTTCATCTCCTGCCGCCGCAAGGATTCCACTCTCCCGGCGATTTCCGAAGCGGCCTTGGCCAGCGTGTCCAGGTCCTCGCTCAAGTAGCGGCGTCCGCCCTGCCGGCGTCCTAGAACCAGCAGCCGTGAGTCCCCCTCGCCCAGCCGGATGGGAACCTGGGCCTCGGCCCAACTCGCCTGCACTTCGCCCTGGCCAAGCACGGCGTAGTCGGCGGTGCCGGCGGCGCCGGCGATGACACCGGCCGCCCATTCGAGATACTGTTCCTCGTCCGTAAAGGCCGGGCATTCCTTTACGCGGCTGGCGAGATTCGCGAGGCTGCCTTGCCGGAAGACCGCGCGCGTAAGCCAGGATTGAACGCGGTTGCGCAGCCAGGCGAAGAACACCAGGAAGAGACAGACGCCGAGCAGCAAGAGCGCTTCCTGCAACGGCCCCGGCGCGGTTCGCTCCACCAGCGCCAGGCGGAATGCGGCCTGGATGACCAGCCAGGTCAGCACCGCGGCCAGAAGGGCATTGGCCAGGAAGCGGACGAACGCGTCCAGCAATACGAATCGATAGTCCTGCAAGAGAATGAAGAGGGCCAGCGGGATGCCGGCGTGGTGCACCAGCAACTCGCTGGACCAGGCATGGCTGGCGTGTCCGGCGCCGAAATGGACGAAAGACATGGCGAACAGCGCCAGGCACATGGCCGTCGCAATGCGCGCTCCGCCCGAGCGCCGCAACGGGTCGCGCCGAAGGGCGACAGCCGTCACCGCAATCGCGGTTAACGCCAGAAAGCCAACCGTGATCAGCAGCAGCGCATCCTGGTGGAGCGCGGCGCCGTTGCCGGCAATCTCCCAAAAGTGCATGCCCACCGCGACGGCGCTCAGCACATAGCCGCAAACGACCACGGCGTGCTGGCTGTCCCCGAGCGATAACTGCAGCAACACGGCGGGCAGCAGGCTCAACACCGAGAAGCTGATGGCCACCACCAGCCCCGATGCTCCCGCCGGCATACCAGGCCACACCAAAACGATCAGGGAGCCGAGGTTCCACACCAGCGAAAGGGCCGCGGCCAATCCCGACAGATAGCGCCCGCGCCCCCCCGACCACCCGCGGCCGCTGAACAGCAGGCAGAGGAAGATCGCAAAGATCAGCGCTCCGCTGGCGTGCCCGAGGATATTGATGAGCAGAGGCTGGTTGATTCCGATCATGGCCTCAGCCTCCGCCGGCGCTTGAAATCCGCCCGCTGGCCCAGCGATTCCCACCAGTGGTCAGAAAGAAGTACGGCCGGCTGGAGCTTCCTACCATACTGTACACACAACCATGGCGCGGAGCACTACCGGATTGAAGCGGCTGAGCCGCCATGCGGCCATAGGTGTGTTCCTTTCGACCGCGGCCATTCTTGGGTTCAGTTGCCTGGCGCTCGAATCCACCGTCTGGCGGGAATCCCGTGCCCCGAAGCCGCCTGTACCTTTTTATACCAAGCTGCCCGGCGTTGACTTGAGCGGCGTCCCCCCGGAGAAACTGGGCGCGCTGCTCAAGAAGCTCAACACCGAGCTCTGTCCCTGCGGTTGCAATCGGACGATCGCCAGTTGCCGCAACAACCACCGCTCGTGCTCGATGAGCCTGGCCGCCGCTCGGGCGGCGGTTGCGGCCGCCATGAAGCGGTGAGTCCGGCGCCCTCACCATTGCAACATCTGCCGGACGCCGCCGGCCAGCCGTTTGCTCACGATGAATTCCTGGCCGTTGCTGAGCGTCAGCAGCCAGCGCTGGCTGCTGAGGGAACTCATTTTCCGGACATGATTCACATTTACCAGAGCGTTGCGATGGATGCGCTGGAATACCGAGCCCTTCAGGCGCGCGTCGATCTTGTGCAGCGGCTGTGTGGCCATGTATCTCTGCCGGGCGGTAACGATCCACACGATCTCCCGCTCGGCCTGAAACGCCAGAACATCGCCGATATCGATCAGGAAGTACTCCGCGCCGGCCCGTCCCACCACCTTCCGGCTCCGCGGAGCGCCCGGTGGCAGCCCCGGAATCTCGCTCAATTGCGCCAGCGATTCGGCTACATCCCGCATCCTGCCGCGCAGCGCCCGTGCCCGGTCCAGAGCCTTTTCCAGCCGCTCCTGGCTGACGGGCTTCAGAAGATAATCGAGCGCGCCTTCTTCGAACGCGCGGATGGCGTGCTGGTCGTATGCCGTGACGATGATCACGATGGGCAGCGCCCCTTCGGGCAAGCGTCGGATCACGTCGAAGCCGCCCAGTCCCGGCATCTGGAGATCCAGCAGCACGAGGTCGGGCTTGAGGCGTTCGATTTGGACGAGGGCGTCCTCGCCGTTCCCGGCCTCGCCCACAACCTCGACATCCGC